>JBMFPL010000105.1:0-9639 GCA_049969115.1 Bryobacteraceae bacterium
GGCGGCCGCATCACCAAACAGGACGTGGAAGCCTTCCTGGCCGCGCGGGCCCAGGCCGCGCAAGCGCCTGCCGCAGCGCAGGCCGGTCCGTCGCCTGCCGCGCCAGTGGCCGCGGCTCCTCCGCCGCAGGTCCCGACACCCCCGCCGCCGGTCATGGAGGCGCCTCTAGCCGCCGAAGCCCAGCCCTTGCCGCGGGCCGAGGCGGCCAAGGTGCGCATCGAGCCCATGAGCGTCATGCGGCAGAAAATCGCCGAGCACATGATCCTGAGCAAGCGCACCTCGGCCCACGTCACCACCATCCACCGCGTGGACATGACCCGCGTGGCACGCATGCGCGAGCGCTACAAGGCGGAAATCCAGCAACGCTACGGTTTCTCACTCACTTACCTGCCCTTCATCACCCGCGCCGCAGCCCAGGCTCTGCGCGCCTACCCGTTGCTGAATGCCTCCATCGAGGGCAACAACATCGTCTATCACAACGAAATCAACATCGGCATCGCGGTGGCGCTGGAAAACGGGCTGATCGTGCCTGTGATCCGCAACGCCGACGAAAAGAGCGTCATCGGTTTGCAGCGCGCCATCGTGGATTTGGCCACCCGCGCGCGCTCGCGCCAGCTCAAGCCGGACGAGGTCCACGGTGGCACGTTCTCGATCACCAACTTCGGCAGCTACGGCAGCCTGACGGGCACGCCCATCATCAACCAGCCCCAGGTAGCCATTCTGGGCGTGGGCGTGGTGGAGAAGGCCCCGGTGGTGGTGGATGACGACAAGATCGCCATCCGCTCGGTCTGCCTGCTCTCGCTGACTTTCGATCACCGCCTGATTGACGGCGCGCTAGCCGATCAGTTCATGCTCAAGGTGAAGTCGGTGCTGGAGAACTGGTCAGAAGAAGTGCTCTGAGCGGGGCTCCGGCAGGCGCCGCCTCGGGCCTGGCCTCAGCGACGCGCCAGCAGCCAGAGCACCAGGGTCAGCAGCACGCTCAACAGCAGGGAAGTGCCCAGCGGGAAGTAAAAGACCCAGTTCTTGCCGCGGAACACCAGATCGCCCGGCAGCCTGCCTATGGGGATGGGCAGCCGCGGCAGGATGCTTACGATGACCCCGATCAGAATCAGGAGCGCGCCCAAAACGATCAGGAAACGTCCGATACCCATATCCATCATTTTCGCCCGCGCCAGCGCGGCGCCGCGACGCCTGCGTCAGCGAGAAGCGCCCGTCTGCCAGAGCATGAAGGCGATCTCTTTGGCCAGATCCCGCGCGCGCCGGGAAACGGGCAGCCCGGCGGAATGGCCGGCCCTGGTGTCGTAGCGCAGCAACACGGGCTTGCCCGAAGCGCTGGCCGCCTGCAAACGCGCCGCCATCTTGCGCGCGTGCAGCGGATCCACGCGCGTGTCCGCGTCCCCGGTGATCAGCAGCACCGCCGGGTAGTTCAACCCATTGCGCACCCGGTGATAAGGCGAGTAGGCATACAGATACCGGAACTGCGCGGGATGGTCGGCCGAACCGTATTCCGGGATCCAGTAGCGCGCCACCAGGAAGCGGTGGTAGCGCACCATGTCCAGCAGTGGGTAACGGCACACCACGGCCGCAAATAGTTCCGCCCGCTGCGTCATCGCGGCGCCCACCAGCAGGCCGCGGTTGGAAGTGCCGTAAATAGCCAGCCGCGAAGGCTCGGTATAGCGGTTGGCGATGAGCCACTCGGCCGCGGCGATGAAGTCGTCGAAGACGTTCTGTTTGCGCTCCAGCATGCCGGCCTGGTGCCAGGTTTCCCCGAACTCGGCGCCGCCGCGCAGGTTGGGCGGCGCGAACACGCCTCCGCGCTCGGCCCAGACCACGGCCGGCTCGGAAAACGAGCGCGTCATGTTCACGTTGAAACCACCGTAACCGGTGAGAAGCACGGGCCTGCGGCCGTCAGGCACGAGGCCCCGCCGGTGCAGCAGGAACATGGGCACGCGCGTGCCATCGCGCGAGCGGTACCAGACCTGCCCGAGCTCCAGTTCATGCTCCCGCACGGGCACGCGTCGCCGCGCCCATATCTGCTCGCGGCCCCGGGCAACCTCGCAGCGATAGATCACCGGAGGCACATGGAAGGAAGCGAAGGTGTAGAAAGCCTCGTCGCTTTCCCAGCGCCCGGTGAGATCCGAAACAGCGCCGGCGCCGGGCAAAGGGATTTCGCGCAACAGCTTCCCTTGCGCGTCAAAGAGGCGCAGCCGCGAACGCACGTTCTCGAGAACGCTGATCAGAATGCGCCCGCCGGCTGCCGCCACCTGCTCGATGATCCCATTGCCCTGCGGGATCAGTTCGCGCCAGTTCTCCGGCGCCGGCTTTGCCCATTCGCCGCGCATCAGGCGCCAGTTGGGCGCACACCAGTTGGTGTGCACCAGGAAACTCTCGCCCGCTGGCTGCACGAAAAACGCCGCAAGCACGTCGCGCACGATGGGGTGAACCGTTCCGCTGGCCACGTCGAGGAAGCCACGTCCGTGCGGTCGTCCGAGGCGCCGTAGAGCACGTGCATTAGCAGGTGGCGTCCGTCGGCGCTCAACTGGCAGGTAACCGCGGTCCCGGGTCCGTAACCCTGGCCGAAGGTCTCACGCTCGGAGCCGCCGGTGGCCTCGCGGGTATAGACGCGCGGCCCTTCCGGCGTGTAGCGGCTGTAATAAAGGCCCCGCCGCGCTGGACGCAAGGCCACGGAATAATAGCGGGCGCGGGGCAGCGAAAAAGGCAGATCGCGCATGGCCTGCACGTCGAAAAACCGCACCTCGACCTCGTCCTCGCCGCCTCGACGAACCCCGTAGGCCAGCCAGGCAGCGTCCTCCGAAACATCCATGAGCTGGATCGAGGCAGTGTGGTCCGCGCTCCACGGGTGCGGATCGACCAGCGCCTGATCGCGCCCGCGCAGGCCCTCGCGCATGTAAAGCACGAACTGCTCCTGCGCGGCGCCTTTGCGCAGGAAAAAGTAGCGGCCGGCACGCGCGAAAGGCGTCTGCACTGCATCCGTCCTCATCAACTCGAGCAGGCGCCGCTCGATGGCGGATCTTTCGGGCAGGGATTCCAGCAGCGGGCGGCTGTACCGGTTCTGCGCCTCGATCCAAGCCTGAGTCTCGGGGCTCGCCCGGTCTTCCAGCCAGCGGTATGGATCGAGGACCTCGACTCCGTGCAGCAGCTCGCGGACATTGTCCGTGCGCGTGGGCGGGGGCGCTTGCACAAGCAGCAACGCGAGCCAAAGAGCGTGCATTTTCAGCAGCACCGCGGACGGGCGAAACGCGCCCCCAGGCGCTCGTCGCAGAACTTTCGCCAGGCCTCGGACGAAGGCCGCTCCCCGTGCACGGCCAAGTGTCGTCGGTAGGCGTTTTCATCGGCCAGCTCACGGAGCAGTTCGAGCGCCAGCCGGACCACTCCCCTCAAGGTTCTCATATCTCCTCCGGCTTGAGTTGCGTCATGACGAAAGGCGCTTCCGTGAGGCGTGCCTCCTTCTTGCCCGTCAGCACGCCGTACCAGACGCGGATGGAGTCGGTGAGAATGAGCAAGACCAGCACGAGAAAGATGGCGCAGACCGCCGCGTCCAGGCGAGCATTGAAGATCAAGGTCCGGGCTTCAGACAGATTGGCCACCGTGCCGGACTGGACCGCTGCCTCCAGTTGGGCGGCCTGGGCAAGGAATCCGATGCGCGGTTCGGGCGAAAAGATTTTCTGGTAGCCGGCGGTGAAAGTCGCCGTGATCAGCCAGGCCAGCGGCAGGCAGGTGATCCACATGTAGCGGGCCCCATGCATCTTGACCAGCACCGTGGTGGCCAGACACAGGGCCACGGCGGCCAGCAGTTGGTTGGCGATGCCGAACAGCGGCCACAGCGAGTTGATGCCTCCCAACGGGTCGAGCACGCCCTGGTAGAGGAAGTATCCCCAGGCGAGCACGATGCCCGCACTGGTCAGGATCACGCCCGGCATCCAGCTGGTCCGGCCCAGGGGCTTCCAGATGTGGCCCAGCAGGTCCTGGAGCATGAAGCGGCCCACGCGCGTACCCGCGTCCACGATGGTCAGGATGAACAGGGCTTCGAACATGATGGCGAAGTGATACCAGAAGCCCAGCAACTGCCGCCCCAGCGAAGTGGCGAATACATACGCCATGCCCAGAGCCAGCGAGGGCGCGCCGCCCGTGCGGTGCAGGAGCGACTGCTCGCCCACCTCACGCGCCCACTGGTCCATTTCGCCGGCGGTGACCGGGAAGCCCCAAGAACGGATGGTGGCGGCTGCCGCTTCCGGGGTCTCGCCCACCACGCCGGCCGGCGAATTCACGGCAAAGTACACTCCCGGAGGCAGGGCGCAAGCAGCGATCATTGCCATGACGGCGACGAAGCTTTCCAGAGCCATGGCGCCGTAACCGACCGGCCAAGCGTGCCATTCGCGGGCGATCATTTTCGGCGTGGTGCCGGAGGAGATCAGCGAGTGGAATCCGGAAATCGCCCCGCAGGCGATGGTGATGAAGCAGAAGGGGAAGATTTTGCCGGCGAAGATGGGACCTGTGCCATCGACGAAACGGGTCAAAGGGGGCAATTGCAGGTGGGGGCGGACGAACAGGATCCCCAGAGCCAGCAGGAAGACCACGCCCAGTTTCACGAAGGTGCTCAAGTAATCGCGGGGTGCCAGCAGCAGCCACACCGGCAGCGCGCTGGCAAAGAAACCGTAGATGATGACGGCCAGTGCGAGCGCCGGGCCGGAGAGCGTGAAAACCGGCGCCAGCGTTGGCGACTCGGCCACGTACTGCCCGCCGATGATGGCCACAACCACCAGCGCGAACCCGATCAGGGAGGCTTCCAGCACCTTGCCCGGCCGCCAGTAGCGCAGGTAAAGCCCCATGAACACGGCGATCGGCATGGTGCAGGCGATGGTGAAGGTTCCCCACGGACTCCCCTTCAACGCGTTCACCACCACCAGCGCGATCACCGCCAGCAGGATAACGATGATGCACAGCACGGTGACCAGCGCCGTGACGCCGCCCACTCGCCCGATCTCCTCGCGCGCCATTTGCCCCAGCGACTTGCCGTCGCGCCGCATAGAGGCGAACAGGATCATGAAGTCCTGCACGCAACCGCCCAGCACGGCGCCAATGATGATCCAAAGCGTGCCCGGCAGGTATCCGAACTGCGCGGCCAGTACGGGACCGACCAGCGGCCCCGGCCCGGCGATGGCGGCGAAGTGGTGCCCGAAGAGAATCCACTTGTTGGTCGGCTCGTAGTCATGCCCGTTACGCAATCGCTCGGCGGGCGTGGCCCGCTCGTTGTTCAGCCCCATCACGCGCGCTCCGATGAAGCGGCCGTAAAACCGGAATCCGATCACGTAAGTGCAGACCGCGGCCACCACCAGCCAGACCGAGTTCACCGGCTCGCCGCGATTCAAGGCAATGCCCGCCAGCGCGAAAGCGGCCGTGATGGCGATGGACGCCCACAACAAATGAGCCAGAATCCTGCGCATCGAAACGATCCTAGCGTAGCCGCGCTAGCCGATACTGCGCGGGCTCAGCCATTTTCGCCCGCCAGCCGCGCCATCTCGAGGAGGTAGTGACGCAGCAGATCCTGCTCGCGTGCGGGCAGGGCCTGTTCCTCGATGCGGACCAGCCGCTCCACATCCTTTTTCATGGCGCGCACCACATTGGTGGGCAGTTCCAGCGCGCCCAGCGGCGCCGAGAGGTACTCGAAAGCGGCCAGCAAAAACTGCTGCAACGAATCCTCGTGCGTGCTCCGCAGGTAGCCCATGGCCTGGCGCAGGCTGGGCGGCGCCGCGGGTGCGGTCTCCGCGGGCACGTGCCGCCGGGCGACCGAGTGCAGGGCAACCGCCAGTTCGACGAAACGCGACACGCGTTCGAAGATCGGCTCCAGCAGCAGCTCCCAGGCCCGCGTGCGCAAGGCCCGGATCCGGGCCGGGATGGCGAGCAGCTTTTCGACCTCACGCCGCCAGGAAGCAGCCGGCATGAAGCCGATCTCGCCGATCAGCGCCTCCATATCTGTGTTGAACAGGTCGGGCTGCAACAGCACAGCGAGGTCCGCTCGCAAGGTGGGCAGCAACCGGGCGATGAAGCGGTCCCCCTCGAAGAACTCGGCAGCCGGCAATCCGTGGCGGCGCACCAGCTCCTTCTGGAACCACGCTATGGCGGGTCGGATCGAGTCCACGTCCTCACGCAGCGCGGTGAAGGCCGAATTGCCTGCGGGGAAAGCGCGCTCCAGTTGCCAGAGCCACTTCAGCTCCAGGTCCTGGTAGAGCCGCAGGCTTTGCAGGATCTCGTAGACGGGCAAGTGAGGAAGAATGCGGTCCGCCAGGACGATCTCAGCTTCGCCCGCGCGGGCGCGCGCGAACCAGTCCAGGGAACGGAACAGGCCCGTAGTGAGTTGATTGATCCCCAGCACGAAGCTCTGCGCCTGGTTGTGAGCGATGGCGCGAAGGGAGCTGCCGTAACGGCAGAAAGGTATGGTGGCGGCGATGCGTTCCAGGATGCGCTGCCCGCGGCTGGAGGTAGGGCCGCCGGCGGGGCGCACGGTGGGGCGGTCACGCAAGGGCGGCAGCGTGCGCGCTACGAAATAGGAAATGATGTAGATGCCGACCACATCCTCCTCACGCCCGTACAGGATGTGGCGGAAGTTTTCCGTGCTCAGGCGGGCGAACTCCTCCAGCAACTCGTCGCGGGGACCCAGCGTCAGCCGCTCCAGTTCCTGCAAGCCGCGCTGGGCGAACTGGAGCCGCGTCTCGGTCAAGGGCTCCGCAGCGCGACGCAACTCGCTCAGATAAAACGACTGCGCTTGCCGGACGTGGTGCAACACCTGAACGAGCTCGGCGGCGGGCAGATGGCGCAGCCGTTCGGAGAGATTGCTCTGGAAGGTAATCAGGTCGCCGGCGGCGAAGACTCCGAGCAGCGGCGTGGTGGCGTAGCGGGCGCTGCGCTTGGCCGAGGCGCCCACCGACTGGCTGAGCAACAGCTCGCTTTCCGGCCCGGGCAGGAACGCAGGCTTGCCCGAGACGGGCGCGTAGTAGCAGCCCTGCCTCTGCATGGGTTCGCCCGCGCCCATCTTGACGCGCACATCGGCCGCCAGGCCCCGTTCCGCGAGCCAGCGCGCAATCTCGAATCTGGCCTGCCGGAATGCGAGCAGGGCGGCGGTTTGCCCGGCCTCCTGGCTGAGGTCGGAGCCCGCGATGAAGATCTCGCAAACCATTTCGGCTAGCCTTTGTTCCGGCGTCTGGTTCAGCCGCCGGCTCTGCACTGCATATTCCCAAAGCTTGTCCAGATAGGCGCGGACGTTCCGCACCGTCTCCAGCCCTTCGAACAACGGCACCAGCCAGATACAAGGAATTTCCGCCGCGGCCGCCCGCAGGGCCTCTTCCCGCCGGGCGCGCAGCTTGCGGTCCAGGGCAATGAGCGCCTCCGGTTCGGTGGCCATGCTCACTTGCAAGGCCAGCACCATTCCCGGATTGCCGTAGCGGCCGCCGATCTCGTTGATCTCGGTCAGATTGTAGGCGGTGGTGTCCACGGCGAAGGGGTCCGCCGAGGTCACCATGTTCTGGTGGATGCGCGGGGTGATCACGGTGCGGCTGAGCAGGTCCCGGAACGAAGCCGCGGCCAGCTCGGCCCGCCAGTCGCCACGCAAGCTGCGCACCGCCGCCAGGTTGGCCCGCAGGCAATCGCGCAGACAGGCGTTCAACCGGAAATACTGTTCCAGCATGCGCCGCCGCTGGCGGCGGAGTTCCAGCATGCGCCGCTCGAGGCGATCGTTGTGCTCCCAAAGCACCACTACGGGATCGCGCGCCAGATGCAACTTCATGCCCAGCCTGCGCAAGGGACCGGCTTGCAGATGCCAGGGCAACAGGCCGCGGTAGCGCCGCTCCAATTGGTGCGTCAGTTGATTGATTTCGTCGAACAGCGCGCGGAAGCGGCGGCCGCTCTCGGGCAACCGGCGGATTTCCTCCACCAGGCTTGGGTCTACTTGCACCCCGGGCTCGGCGCGCAGCAGCAACTCGAGCAGGCGTCCCATTCGCTCCACGTTGGCCATGAGGACCGTGGCCACCAGGTGGTGGCCTTGCCCGGAAGGCCGGTTGCTGCCGTCCCAGTCCCCCCAGTACGACAGGAAGGTCCGCTCCTCCACACCCGCTCGCAAGCGGAGCAGGTCCTCGGCGACGATCCGCGTCTCTAGATCCAGCAACAGCTCATCGCCCTCCATGCGCGAGGGGATGGCCGCGTTCAGCCCGAGATACTCGCGGGCCAGCTCGCGCGCCAGCGGCTCCACCAGGCCCCACCATTCCCGCTCCTCCAGCACGGCGCCGATCGCTTTCTCCCAGGCCATCTCCGCCGCCAGCGAATACATCTGCGTGGGATGGACCGTGCGGTCCGAGATCCTGAGGCGGAAACAAGTTTGCCGGCGCGCGAGCGAATCCGGCTGGAGTTCCTGCTCCAGCCACTGCTGCAGCGCCCTGCCTTCCTGCGATTGAGCTAGCGCCAGGCGTTCCCCAGCCAGCTCCAGGCGGTCGCGGAAACGCTGGCGAAAGCACTCCAGCCGGTCCTCGAAGAACTCGGCGGGCCGGGTTTGGCCGCCCTCCAATTTGCTGTCCAGGCCCAGCCGCCTCAGCTCAGCGGCCAGCGAGGCGCCGTAAGCCTCGCGCAAGCGGCGCTCCAGTTCGCGCCACGCCCCCTGGCGGGCAGCGCGATCCAAACGCGCCGAGCGCGCCGGCGGGCGCAGCGCAATTTCGTGCCGGCTGTAGTGGGCTCGCTCCTCGGCGATGATGCGGTTCAGGTCAATGAGCACGCGCCGCGTCTTGGCCAGCAGTTGCTCGGCGCCGTCCGCGCCGCCCAGCGTCAGACGGAACGACTTGCGGCCGATCTCCATGCCTTCCTCGGTCCGGGCGAAGGTGGACAGCGGGATCAGGCCGACACCCTGGCGGGCGAGCCGGCCCGCGATCCAATCCAGCGAGATTCCCGCGGGAAGGTGTTCCACGACCAAGTGCGGGTACATGCTGCCCTGCGGCCGCAGCACGGAAATGCCGAACGGGTTCCGCTCGGGGGGAAGATTCTGGGCAGCCTGTTCGAGCGCCCTCATACGTTCGTCGAGAATGACGTTGCGCAGCCTCCAGTACGTATTGGTGCACTGCGCGCTGCGCCGGTAGAACAGGTAGGCCAGCAACAGCGCGCCCGCATTGTGAACGACGGCGGCGTTGACCTGGGCGAACCTCGGCCGCAAACCCGGGTCGCGGATTTCCACCACGCACAGGCGCGCGCCCGCCAGACAATCAGTCTTGGAAAGCGAATGAACGGTGATGACGCGATCGCCCTGCTCGCGGGAGATGAGGCCCAGCCGCACCAGCTCTTCCGCAATCTGCCGGGCAGTGGCTGGCCCTCGCAGTTCCTGCGCGGGCGCCACATTCTCGTAGGAGAGATCGTCGATGACCAGCACGCCGCGCTCGAGCAGGCCACGCAGTAGCCTGCGCACCTCTTCCGGGGCGAAAACCTGCCCGGTGGCGTTGTGTGGATTGTTGAGCACGAACGCGCCGTGCTCGCGCCAGCCAGGCTCCCTGTGGAGTCGCTCGTCCACCACGCTCAGAATGCGGTCCACGTCGAGCTGGAAATCATCCCTGAGCGGCACGCAGGTGATGCGGGGGAAACAGTGCT
>JBMFPL010000106.1:0-7425 GCA_049969115.1 Bryobacteraceae bacterium
GATCCTGGCGGCCGCGCGTCCTTACTTGCCGCAGGACGGCGCCATCGGCGAAATGGTGATCAACGTCGGCAAGGCAGCGTGCCTGGCGCGGCGCGGCGTGGACGGCATCGTAGACATCAGCCCGTTCACCTGCATGAACGGGGTGGTTTCGGAAGCCATTTACCCGCGGCTGAGCCGGGACCTGGGAGGCATACCCATCCGCACTTTCTACTTCGACGGCACGGCGGCCGACACCGACGCGGACCTGGGCGTTTTCCTCGAGCTGGTGCGCAGCTACCGCACGCGCAAGAAGGCGGCGGGGCCACCTCGGGGGAGATCCGCAACTGCCGCGATGCACAGCGTCGAGCCCGCGACGGCTCACTCGTAGCGCAGCGCTTCGACCGGATCGAGACGCGCCGCCTTGGCCGCCGGCCAGATCCCGAAGAACAGGCCCACGCCCACCGAGACCGCCACGCCGGCCGTGGCCGCCCACAGCGGGACCGAGGTGGGAAGATTGGGAAAGACCAGTCCGGCGGCTTTCGAGATTGACCAGCCCAGGAACATGCCGAAGAAGCCGCCCAGCGAGGTCAGCACCACGGCCTCGGTGAGGAACTGCCAGATGATGTCCGCCCGGCGCGCGCCCACCGCCTTGCGCACACCGATCTCACGCGTGCGTTCGGTCACCGAGACCAGCATGATGTTCATCACCCCGATGCCGCCCACCAGCAGCCCGATCGAGCTCAACACCACCATGACGATGGCCGTCACCGCCATGATGCGCCGGAAATCTTCCAGCATCTGCTCGGGCGTGGAGAGCGCGAAATTGTCGGGTGCGTCGTAGGGCACGCGCCGCTCGATACGCAGCACGTGACGCACCTCGTCCATGGCCTGCGCCAGCCGCCCCTCTCTGGCGATGACCACCAGAAGATGCTCCTGCGCGTTGGGGAACATCTTGCGCATGGTGAAGTAAGGCAGCAGGATGCGGCGATCCTCCTCGCCCGGAAACGAGGCCGCGGGCCGCTTCATCGCCCCGATGATCTCCAGGCGGCGCCCGTTGACCTCGATCCACTTGCCCACCGGATCCACGTTGGGGAACCACTGTTTCTGGATATCCTCGCCGATCACGCACACCGGCAGCCGGTACTGGTTGTCGGTGGCAGAAATGAAGCGGCCATATTTCATTTCCACGCCGCCGAAGGCATAGGCCTCTTCGGTGCCACCCAACTCGAAGTTGTAAATGTCATCGTTCTTGTAGCGCGCCCGGTCCATACCGAAGCGCGAGAAGACGTTGGGGCTGAGCAGGTAGGGACTGACATACTGCACCGAAGGGCAGCGCTCGGCGATGGCGCGGGCGTTCTCCAGCGTCAGCGGCTTGCGATTGCGTTCCTCGGCGCTCAGGCGGCCTACCCTGGGCCCGATGCGGAACTTGAACACCAGGATGGTGTTGGGCCCCATGGAGCGAAAGATGTTGCTCACCGCGCCGTCCAGCCCGGTGATGATCGAACCCACGCCGATCACCGCCGCCGTGCCGATGATCACGCCCAGCACGGTGAGGAAGCTGCGCAGCTTGTGCGCGCGGATGGTGGCCAGGGCCATGGCCGCGCCCGAGTACAGGCTCTCCCAGGTCATTTCTCATACCTCAGGGCGGCGATGGGATCCATGCGGGCCGCGGTGCGCGCCGGATACATGCCGAAGAACAGCCCTACGCTGGCCGAGAGGCCCACCCCCAGCACCACCGCATAGGCCGGGATCGTGCTGGGCACCGGGGTCAGGTTGCGCACCAGCAGCGAAACTACCCAAGCTAGCAGCACGCCGATCAGACCGCCGGCCGCCGCCAGCATGGCCGATTCCACCAGGAACTGGTTCATGATGTCGCGCTGCCGCGCGCCCACCGACTTGCGAATGCCGATCTCGTGCGTGCGCTCGGTGACCACGGCCATCATGATGTTCATGATCACCACGCCGCCCACCACCATGAAGACCGAGACTACGCCGATGGCGGTGGCGGCAATGGCGCCGGTGAGCTGGTTCCAGCGCTCCACCAGCGTGTCCGAGGAAAAGATCCCGAAGTTGTCCTCCTGCCCGGGCCGCAAGTGACGCCAGGCCCGCATCAGCATGCGGATCTCATCCTGCGCCTGGTAGAGACACTCCGGGCCGATGGCTTTGGCCGCGTAGCGGATGCCGCGGCGCGACCCGTACATCTTGAAGTAAGTCTGCACCGGAATCATCACGAAGGCGTCGCGCGATTGCCCGAAGACGCTGCCCATGGCCTGCGCCACCCCGATCACCTCGAAGGGCTGGCCGTCCACGCGCACGGTCCTGCCCAGCGGGTCGGTGGAAGGGAAACATTTTTCCTTGATATCGTTGCCGATGAAGGCCACCGCCAGGCGCCGCCGGTCGTCGCTGTCCACGATGAAGCGACCCAGCGCGGTGCGCGTGTTGGTGATCAGCGCGATGTTGGGACTGACGCCGCTGACCATCACGTCGTCGATTTGCTCGGCCCCGCAGGCCACCGCCGCGCGCCTGCCCGCCTGCATCCCCATGGCGCTGACCAGCGTGGCTTTCGCGCGCAGGAATTCGAACTCCTCCGGGCTGAGTTCGGGATTTTTTTTCAACATCTCCACGAACTTCTTGGGATCGAACTGGCCCGAGACCGGAAAGCGGTCCACGCGGAAGCCGTCCACGCCCATGTCGGAAACTGTTTCGGCGATGTAGACATCCATGCCGTGGATGACTGACATGACCGCAATCAGCGTGGTGGTGGCCAGGATGATGCCGAGCAGGGTGAGGAAACTGCGCAGCTTGCTCGAGCGCAGCGAGGCCGCCGCCACCGACACGGCTTCCCACAGCGAGGCGGTTCCACTCATCTGTAAGCAAAGACGAGGCACGCCCGGCTTTTGTTCCCGCCCGTGGTCAGGACGACACGTCGGCAGGAGTGCGTCCTTCGGGAGGAGCCTCGTGCCTGCACCAGTGACACCAGCGTTCAGACCGGCCGGCAAGCGCGAACAAATCAAGCCATCATGCAAGCCGGAACGATCCACCCCTGGGTTGGGCCGGGCGCCGGCCTGCCAGTTTCAAGACCGTCCCCAGCGCGCCAGGTAACTTTCCGTGGCCAGCGTCTCCAATTCCTTAGCCACATCGGCTTCCCATTCCTCGTGGCGGCGTTCCTTGAGTCGCTCGAGCAGGCGCACGCGCCGCCTGGCCTCCAGCACCGCTTCGCGCTGCGCTTGGATCCGGTGCTCGCATTCCTCCAGCTCCCGCTGCCAACGCGCGCGCTCGGCTGCCAGCTTGCGCCGGAAAGCTTCTAAGGCGGCCAGCTCGCTGCCGCTCACGCCGCCGGAGGAGAGCACGCAGGCCTCGGCTTCGCGCCGCATCCGCTCCAGCTCCTCCAGCCGGCGGCGGATCGCATCGCGCCCGGCCGCCATGGCTTGCAGTCGGTTCTGCTCCTGCTCGAGCTGGCCGCGGCGCCAGCGCAGGACCGATTCGAGGCGGAAAACGAAGCGCTTCATGAGGCAGGCCGCCGCGCCATCACAACAGGGACGCAATTTCCTCCAGCGCCGCGCGAGTCTCCTCCAGGGGGGCCTTCTGCTGCGCCGGCTGACGAAGGAATTCGAGCAACCGCGGCCGCGCGCGCAGCACCGCATCCAGTTGCGGGTTGGTTCCGCTGACGTAGGCGCCCAGGTTGATCAGATCCTCGGCCTGCTGGTAGGCGGCTAGCGCTTCGCGGATGCGCTGTGCCGCCCGCCAGTGCTCAGGCGGAGTGATGTCGGGCCCCAAGCGGCTGACCGAGTTGAGTACGTCTATGGCCGGGTAGTGACCAGCGGCCGCCAGCCGCCTGGAAAGGACGATGTGCCCGTCGAGGATGGCGCGCACCGCGTCGGCGATCGGCTCGTTCATGTCGTCGCCCTCGACCAGCACGGTGAAGAAGCCCGTGATGGAGCCGCGGCGGAAATTGCCCGCACGCTCGAACACGCGCGGAAGCAAGTTGAAGACCGACGGCGTGTAGCCCTTCTGGCTGGGCGGCTCGCCCACGGCCAGCCCGATCTCGCGCTGGGCCATGGCCAGCCGGGTCACCGAATCCATCACCAGGAGAACGTCGGCGCCGCGGTCGCGGAAGAACTCCGCCACGGCCAGGGCCACGAAACAGGCGCGCACGCGTAGTGGCGCAGGCCGGTCCGAGGTGGCGACCACCACCACCGCGCGCTTCATGCCTTCCGAGCCCAGGTCCTGCTCGATGAAGGAGCGAACCTCGCGGTTGCGCTCGCCCACCAGCGCGATGACGCTCACGTCGGCAAAGTTGTGACGCGACATGGAGCCCAGCAGCACGCTCTTGCCCACGCCGCTGCCGCCGAAGATCCCGATGCGCTGTCCCTTGCCGCAGGGCAGCAGGCTGTCAATGACGCGGATACCGGTCACCAGCGGCTCGCGGATCGGCTCGCGCTCCAGCGGGCCCGGCGGCGGCCGGTACAGATCGTAGTACTCTTCTGGGTCCACCGGCCCCTTGTCGTCCATGGGTTCGCCGAAACCGTCCAGCACGCGGCCTAACAGCGACTGGCCCACCGCCACGCGCGCTTCGTCGCGCCGGGCCACGATGGGGTCACCCAGCCGCAGGCCTCCGGTTTCCTCCAGGGGCATCGAGAGGACACGGCCTTCGCGGAATCCCACCACCTGGCTGCGGATCCGCCGCCCGTCCGAGCAGCGGATTTCGCAGAAGTCTCCCACCGCCACCGCCGGCCCCTCGGATTCGACCAGCAGCCCCACCAACTGCTTGACCGAGCCAGTCCAGCGGAACGGGTCCACCCGCGCCAGCGTCGTGTGGTAGCGGCCCAGATCCAGCTTCTCGCTCATGACTTGCCCCGCAGGCGATCGAGCAGGCCGTAGCGGATTTCCTCCAGTTGCGTTTCCACCGAAGCATCCAGCGTACCCTGCGCTGTTTCCAGCAAAAGCGAGCCGCGGCCCAACTGCGGATCCGGGATCAGGCGCACCTGCTTCAAACCGGCCTGCTCCAGCCAGCCGCGGATCAGATCGGCGTCAGCGGGGTTGACGCGGACGCAGTCCACTTCCCTGCCTTCCAAGCGTTCCAGCGCAGCTTTGACGATCCCCAGCAACGCCTCGGGATCCACGTGCAGTTCGCGGTGCAGGATGCGACGCGCGATGGCGATGGCCAGTTGTACCACATCCTGCTCGGCTTCGCGCCGCAAACGCCGCCTGGACTGCTGCCAGTCGCGCAGCGTCTGCGCCAGCCCCTCCAGCAGCGGCTGCAACTGTTCGGCCGCCTGCTGGCGTCCTTCGGCAGTGCCCCTGGCATAGCCGGCCTGGAAGGCCTGCCGCTCGCGCGCCGCCGCCTCGCGTTCGACTTCCGCCAGCCGCCGTTCCAGGGCACGAACCTTCTCTTCGGCTGCTGCGTCCGGGCAAGGGCCGGGCCCGCCTTGCTGTACCAGCGGCCAGCGGGCAGGCTCGGCGGCCTGTGCCGCTTCGCCGCGCAGAACCTTCGACGCCATCGCCTCGTTCCCCCTCCTGCCGTTCCCGCCGCGTTGCCGTTGTAGTCGGCCGCCGACTTGTCGCTGCTCGCGTCTCTGCGCTGTCGTCCTGGCCGCCACCGGGGACTCGGCCGCCCCGCCGCCGACCCATCCCCGGCCGGCCCGCCGCTTCGGGCGGCCACTGCTCAAACGACGTATTGCTCGCCCACCGCGCCCTTGAGGCTGATCACGCCTTCGGCTTCCAGTTGCCGCACGATGGCGATGATCTGCTGCTGGGCCGCTTCGACCTCCTTGATCTTGACCGGGCCGAGAGCCTCCATGTCTTCGAGCAACATCTCGGCGCCCCGCTTGGACATGTTCTGGAGGAAATGTTTCTTCAGCTCCTCGCTGGTTCCCTTCAGCGCCAGCGTGAGCACCTTGCGGTCCACCCGCGCCAACACCTCCTTGATGCCGTTGGAATCGATCAGCAGCATGTCTTCGAAGACGAACATCAAATGACGGATGGTCTCGGCCAGGTTGGGATCCTGCTGCTCGATCTTGTCCAGGATCTCCTTGCTGGTGACCGAATCCAGCCGATTGAACATTTCCGCCACCGCGTGCACGCCCCCGTAGGATTCGCGGCTGAACTCGCCCAGCGCCTTGAGCTTCTGCCCGATGATGCCGGCAATCTTGCCGATGATCTCGGGGGAAATCTGTTCCAGGTTGGCCATGCGCAGGGCCACGTCGGCGCGCAACTCAGGAGGAAGCGAGACCAGCAGAGCGGCCGCCTGAGAGGGGGTGAGGTGAGAGAGGATCAGGGCGATGGTCTGCGGGTGCTCGCTGTGAATGAACTTGGCCAACTGCTGGGGATCGGCTTTTTGCAAGGCATCGAAGCTGGCCATTTCACTGCCCAGCGCCTTGACCACGCGGTCCAGGATCTTCTTGGCCTGGTCCGGACCGAAAGCGTTGATGAGGAGCTTGCGTGCGTACTCCAGGCCGCCCTTGAGCATGTAATCGTGCGCCAGCGTCATCTGGTAGAACTCTTCCAGGACGCTTTCGGCCTGCTCCGCGCTGACCGAGCCCAGGCGCGCCACCTCGCGCCCGATGGCCTGCACTTCTTCTTCGTCGAAGTGCCTGAGCACCTCCGCGCTGAGCTGCTCGCCCAGCGACACCAGCAGGATGGCGGCCTTCCGGGCGCCAGGCATCGGTTCGTTCTGCGTAGCGTTGACGATCATGGGCGGTCCTCAAGCCCGCCGGCTGCCGCTTCATTTCTCGGTCTCATAAAGCCAGCTCCGCAGGATCTGGGCTGCCGCGGCGGGGTTCTTCTTGACCGTCTCGGCAAGGTGCTTGGTCAACACCTCCGTCTTCTTGGTGGTGACTGGTGGCAGTCGGAGTGCGCTCAGGGCCTCAGCTTCCAGTTGCTGCTGGCGGGCTGCCTGCTCGGCTAGCCGGGCTTCGAAATTCTCCTGCGCGCCCGCGCCCGGCGCCTCCAGCGAAGCCTGGGGCGCACCCGCCGGCAACTCGGGCGCCATCTCCACGCTCGCCGGCCGCTTGCGCCTGCCGCGTCGCAGCAGCCACAGCGAGGCCGCCAGCAACAGCAGGACCCCTGCGCCCGCCCCGGCCAGCAGGGTAGGGGGTTGCTTCAGCACCGCATCGAGCCACGGCGGCCACGGAGGACGCTGGGCCGGCGGCTGCTCGGGCAGCTCCGGCGGCGGAAGATTCAGCGTGGTTTCGAAGGGCAGACTCTCCACGATCAACTGGTCGCCGCGCTCGGCGCTGAAGCCGGTCGCCGCCGCCACCAGGTCGCGGATGGCCTTGATGCGCTCGGGTGGGGGCGGCTCCAGGATCCGCCGAGCCTTCGGTCCCGTCCCTTCCCAGCGCACGTTCTGATCGAGCAGCACCGCGATCGAAATCCGCTTGATGGCTCCCTGCGGCATCTTCACCCGCCGCACGGTGCGCGTGGCTTGGTAGGAGATGCTTTCGCTGC
>JBMFPL010000106.1:7435-9620 GCA_049969115.1 Bryobacteraceae bacterium
ATGCCGATGCCGGCGGCGCCAGGGCGCGAGGTTGGCCGCGGCAGGTTGGAAGCCGTTCCAGGGACTCCCGAAGCCAGATTGCTGCCGCTAATATCCTCGGTTTTCTGCGAGCTGACCATCACCGAGCGCGCCGGGTCGAAGATCTCCTCGCTTTGCTCCCCGCTGGTCAGGTCGCACTCCACCGAGACGCCGGCGCGGAAGCGGTCCGCACCCACCACCGGCTCCAGCGTGGCCTGAATTTTGGCCAGCAGGTCTTTTTCCAGCCGCTGGCGCAGCTCGAGGGCGGCCTCGGAAGTGTCTTCGCCCGCCTGCGGCGGGCGCGCCCGGTTGAGCAGATTGCCGCGCATGTCGAGCACGGCGACCGCTTCCGGCGCCAGCCCTTCGACCGCGCTGGCCACCAAGTAGCAGATGGCCTGCACGCTGGCGGGCGACAGGCGCATGCCGCTGCGCAGGCGGACCAGGACGCTGGCCTTGGCCGGCTGGCGCGCCTCCGAGAAAACAGAATCCTTGGGAAATGTTATGTGTACGCGCGCCTGCTCGACCTCCGCCAGCACCATCACCGATCGCTCCAGCTCCCCTTCCAGCGCCCGCCGGTAGTTGACCTGTTCGGTGAAGTCGCTGGCCCCGAAGTTGGTGCGGTCGAACAGCTCGAAGCCAATGCGCCCGCTGCGCGGCAGGCCGGCGGCCGCCATCTGCAAGCGCAGCTCGGCCACCCGCGCCGAGGGTACCAGCACCGAGGCGCCGTTGTCGGCCAGCCGGTACTCCACCCCGGAGGTGCGCAGTTTCTCGACGACCGCCGCCGCGTCCTCGGGCGCCAGCCCCGTGTAAAGCGGCCGGAAGTCGCGCTCCCGCCGCCACTGGCTGAAAGCCACCAGCGAAGCGGTCACCCCCACCGCGGCCACCAGCAGGCTGATCTTCTGCCGAAGCGAAAGACTGGCCAGAAGCTTGCGAACCTGGTTCATGCTTCACGGCGCGAGGGTCCGCCACCGCCCGCCCGAGCCCCGACGCCGGCTGCGGCCCGGCGGTCCCCTGCCCCTATATCGGCATCCTCATGATTTCCTGATAGGCCTGGACCACCTTGTTGCGGATCTCAAGGAACAGCTCGAAAGCCAGCTCGGCGCGCTGCACGGCCAGCGCCACCTGGTGAACTTCCTCGTTTTCACCGGCCAGAAGCTTGAGCACGCTTTCGTCGGCCGTGCGCCGCAGCCCCTCCACGCGCTCGATGGCCTGCTTGAAAATGGAGCCGAAATCAGCCTGGGCGCGCGTTTGCCCCTCCGGGGTCTCTGCCGGGGCGATCGAGCGGGAGACTCCCGTGACTGGCCCTGGCATGGCGTCACTTCAGCAGCTCGATAGAGCGGTTGATCATGTCCTTGATTGCGGCGATCGCCGCCAGGTTGGCCTGGTAGCTCCGCATGGCGCCCAGCAGGTCCACCATGTCTTCAGCAGGATTGATCCTGGGGAAGGCCACGTAGCCCTCGGCGTCCGCATCGGGATGGCCGGGAAGATATCGCTTTTCGGGCTCGCGCTGGTCCTCGACGATCTCGGCCACCCGCACGCCGGTCAACGTCCCGTTCAATTCCCTCTCAAAAGCGGCGGCGAAGGCCGAGGCGACCGGCTCGGCGGCGAAAACCGCGTCTTTGCGGCGGTAGGGACCGCCCCCCGGGGTCCTGGTGGTTTCGGCGTTGGCCAGGTTCTCGGCCAGCAGCTCGGCGCGCGTGCGCTGCGCCGCAAGGCCGGACGCGCTCACCGACAAGGCTGCCAACAAGCTCATGTCTGCTTGCCTCCCTCGATGGCCGCCCGCACCATGCGCAGGTTGGAGCGCAGCAGGCTGGCGGCGAAATGGAAGCGGATGGCGTTTTCGGCCAGCAGCCGCGCCTCGCGGTCCACGTTCACGTTGCTGCCGTCGTTTTTGACCGGCAAGCCGGCCACTTCCACCGGCCGGGGAGCGAAATCCCCGGCTGCGCTCCGGAATTCGCGCTGGAAATCCAGATCCAGGGTGCGGTATCCGGGCGTAGAGGCGTTGGCCAGGTTGGAAGCTACCAGCTTCTGCCGGGTGGCCAGTAGATCCAGATAGCGCTCCAGTGCGCCGACAATCCCGTCCAGCATTTCACCCGGGGCGCGTGCACGATCCGTACCAGCCTCAAGGGCCGTGGTTTCAAAGCCATGGCGGCAGGGGTCGGTGACA
>JBMFPL010000107.1:0-9618 GCA_049969115.1 Bryobacteraceae bacterium
TGCGCTTGGATCCCCTGCGGCCACCGCGTGCCCAGGACGATGGCGAGGCGCTCCCGCAATTCGGCATCCGACATGGCCCGCGTCTGGCGTTCGGCATTCTCGCGCCACCAGCGGAACAGACCTTGCTGATCCACCGCGCCCGGCGGCAAGGGAATCGTGGGCCGCACGAGCAAGTCTTCGGGCGCCAGCTCGGGCCGCTCGGTTTCCACCAGCGGGGCGCTATTGACTTTATCACCAAGGTAGCGCCGGAAGAACCAGTAGACCGCTTCGCGGCTGCGCCGGTCGTAGTTGTGCTCGGCTTCGAACTGGACCATGGCCAGGTTGCCCGTTCGCCCGTAGAGGCGGTAGATGCGGTAGATTTCGGGGAACTCCTCGCGCGGTGTATTGCGCGTCCAATCCCCGGTGGCGGAGACCAGCAGCATGGGGCGCGGCGCCATCATGGCGGCGATTTCGACGTTGTTGGTGCCCACGCGCAATCCAGGCGCGTTCTCGCAGGCGCAGCCCCCTTGCATGATGGCGGAGACCATGTTGACCGGCGCAGCCACCTTCACCCGCTCGTCCACCGCCGCCAGCAGGAAGGTTTGCGTGCCACCGCCCGATGCGCCGGTGGCGGCAAGTCGGGAACGATCCACTTCGGGCAGGGACTCCAGAAAATCCAGCGCGCGAATCGAGTTCCACAGTTGCAGGCCGAGGGGGCCGAACGACCAGAGCTGTTCTTCGGGCGACTGCCCGAACTCGTGTTCGGTCTGGTCGGTCTCGTTGTATCCGACCATGTCGTAGGCGACGGCGACGTAGCCCTGCGTGGCCAGGTTAGCGCCCAGGCGTGGGACAGAATAGGAATCGAGGTCTTCCAGGCGCCCATGCTTCCAGTGCCCGTGAGGGATCAACACGCCGGGAAACGGGCCGGCGCGGCCGCGCGGCAAGTAGAGATTGCCGGCCAGGTAATAGCCCGGGAGCGTCTGGATGAGGACCTTCTCGACGGCCCAGCGCTCGCGTTCAATGCGGCCCGCCCGGCGCGACTGCAAAAGCGCGCGAGGGGGCAGCGGCCACAAGCCCGCGACGGCCAGGATCTGTCGGCGCAATTCCGCGCGCCGCGCCTCCCATTGCTGAAGGCTGCTGTAGACGGGCACCCGGAAATGCGTGCGGGTATGGGCGACTTCCTGGTTACGGAGGTCTACCAGGCCACCAGCACCCAGCAAGAAAGCGACCATCCAGGCAGACGCCACTGCCGCCTCCGTCCCCTCTGCTGTAAAGATGCCCGCGGAAGCGCGCTGGTTGCCCCTCAGCCATACATATCGGGATACGCGCGGCGCATGCGTTCGAGGCGGCGCCGGACCGTGGAGGCGGGGAACCAGCGCCCTCGCCCGATGCCAGGACAGAAGCCGGCCTCCCGCTGGAGGGCGGGTGGTTGCTCGACGATTTCGGGCCAGAAAGGATAGAGGCGACACTGCGTGGGTTTGTCCGGATGCAGGAGGCAGCCGTGTTCGGTGAGGAAATAGCAAGAGGCGCCGCGAGGCTTGCGCAGGCGAAGCGTCTGGCGGGTGCGGTAGACGTAGCGGCGCTCGAAAGCCGCCGGGCTGATACCGAGACGGGCGGCTGCACGGCGCAGGTCCTGCTCGGTAAGGTAGACAAACCCGGGTTGCCGGCAGCAGAGCGTGCAACCTCGCACGCAACCGAAACGGAAACCACGCACCACTCACTTCCAAGGATAGCTTCCGTGAGGCGCGGGTTTCCCGGCCGGATTTTGAGGTAAATTAAGTGAAGAAATCATGAGGCCTCTGCCCTCGGATGCCCGCCCAGGCCTGTTCGGCGGCGATTGAGCTGCCCGTCACCGCTGCGGTTTGCGTGTTTCTGTCAATTGGGAGACGAGAAAAAGGGAGGTGTGAACGGTGAAGGAAACGGAAAAGGCAGCTCTCGCCGGTTTCCCGCACCTCGTCACCGAGTTACCCGGGCCGCGAGCGCGCGCGGTGATCGAGCGCGATCACGCCGTGCTCTCTCCTTCTTACACGCGGCCCTACCCGCTGGTGGCCGAGCGCGGCGAAGGCGCCATCGTGGTGGACGTGGACGGCAACCGTTTTCTGGATTTCAACGCGGGCATCGCCGTGGTGGCCACCGGGCACTGCCACCCGCGGGTGGCGGAAGCGATCCGGCGTCAGGCAGCCCGACTCATCCACATGTCGGGCACCGATTTTTACTACGAGAACATGGTAGCGCTGGCCGAGCGCCTGGCGAAGCTGGGGCCGGCAGGCGGGCCGCACCGCGTGTTTTTCGGCAATTCGGGCGCCGAGGCGATCGAGGCGGCGCTGAAGCTGGCGCGCTTTCATTCGGGCCGCTCGCAGTTCGTTGCGTTCCTGGGCTGCTTCCACGGGCGAACATTGGGGGCGCTGTCGCTGACATCGAGCCGCTCGGTGCAGCGGCGTGGTTTTGGCCCGCTGCTTGCGGGCGTGCACCACGTGCCTTATCCGGACTGTTACCATTGCCCCTACGGGCAACCGGAGGCAACCTGCCGGCTGGAATGCGTGCAGGCGATCGAAGAACGTCTGCGGACGACAGCCCCGGCTGAGGAAGTCGCCGCCATCGTCATCGAGCCGATCCTGGGCGAGGGCGGCTACGTCGTGCCCCCGGCGAAGTTCTTCGAGGCCCTGCAAGGGCTGGCGCGCAGACACGGCATCTACGTGATTGCCGACGAAGTCCAGTCCGGCATGGGGCGCACGGGAAAGATGTGGGCCTCGGAACATTTCGGGCTGGAGCCCGATCTGATGGCGGTGGCCAAGGGCATCGCCAGCGGCTTGCCTCTGGGGGCCATGATTGCGCGCGCCGAGATCATGGACTGGCCGCCGGGCGCTCACGCCTCCACCTTTGGCGGCAATCCGGTAGCGGTGGAAGCGGCGCTGGTGACGCTCGAGCTGCTTGAGCAGGGACTAGTGGAAAACGCCGCGCGGGTCGGCGCACATATCATGGAGCGCATCCGCGACTGGCCGTCCCGCTTCCCCTGCGTGGGCCAGGTGCGCGGCCTGGGGCTGATGATCGGCATCGAGATCGTGCGCGACCAGGCCAGCCGCGAGCGCGCGCCCGAATGGCGTGATCGCCTGGTTCGCATGGCGTTCGAGCGCGGCCTGCTCGTGCTGGGCGCGGGGCCGAGCGCCATCCGGCTGAGCCCGCCGCTGGTCATCACGCACGAGCAGGCCGACTTCGCCGTGGATACGCTAGAAGAGTGCCTGAGCCTTCTCGTGAAGGCCGACTGAGGACGCTCGACGTCGGCTGCGGCCTCCGCAAGCTGCCCGGCGCCATCGGCGTGGACCGCAACCCGGCCAGCCGCGCCGACGTGCTCTGCGATCTCGACCGCTTCCCTTATCCTTTCCGAGACGGCGCTTTCGACCGCATTCGCGCCGTGCACGTGGTGGAGCACCTAGCCGACCTGACGCGCGCGATGGAGGAGTTCCACCGATTGCTGCGGTCGGAAGGGCGTCTGTTCATCGTCACCCCGCACTACAGCGATTTCAGCTCTTTCTGCGACCCTACCCACCGGCGGCATCTCAGCAGTTACTCGTTCCGCTACTTCGGCGAGGACCATGGAGGTTACGGGTATTACACACGGGCGAGGTTCCGGGAGATTTCTGTGCGCGTGCGGTTACTAGCGTTGTGGAGATGGCTGGGACTGCAATGGCTGGTCAATCACTGGCCGCGCTTCCGGCTTTTCTGGGAGCACTACCTGTGCTTCGTGGTTCGCGGCAAGGCGATCGAGATCGAACTGGAGAAGCTCGCCGACCATGTGGCGCTGGGTGGCCAAGCTGGCCGATGAGGCCCGTCATGCCGCGCGCCTGAGGCGCTGCCCTCCGGCGCAAGCGCTGGGACGGCGGGGTGAAGACCTGGCGCACCGGTATTTAGAGCGGTGCGGGATGACCGTGGTGGCGCGCAACTACCGCACACGCTCGGGTTCGGGCGAAGCGGACCTGATCGCGTGGGAGGGCGACACGCTGGTCATCGTAGAGGTCAAGTGCCGGACCAGCGATGAAGTCGGCGCGCCCGAGCGGAACGTGGACCGGGAGAAGGCGTGGCGGCTGGCGCGCGCCGCCCGCGAATTTACCTCGAGGGCAGGGGTGCCGTGGGAGAGAGTGCGCTTCGACGTAGTGTCCGTGGTGCTCGATCGCGGACCTCGCATCCGCCACTGGCGCGATGCCTTCCCGGTAAAGACGCTATAATGATGCGTTTCCGCGAACGGCGCAGCCTGGGGGCCCCGGTGGCCTGCCGCGTGCGCGCCGGCACGGAGTTCTGCCAGTGCCAGAGTTTCGCAAGGACCCCGTAACCGGACGGTGGGTAATCATCGCCACGGACCGCGCTCGAAGACCCAGCGATTTTTCGCGCGAGCAGGTGGTCATCAAGGGAAGTCCCTACTGCCCTTTCTGCCCGGGGCGCGAGGAGAAGACGCCGCCGGAAATCCTCGCGTACCGGCAAAGCGGCGGACCCAACCAGTCCGGCTGGACCCTGCGCGTGATTCCCAACAAGTTTCCGGTCCTGCGCGTGGAGGGCGATTTCAACCGCCAGGGCGAGGGCGTCTACGACCGCATGAACGGCATCGGCGCCCATGAAGTCATCATCGAGACGCCCGATCACAATGCCACACTGGCGGATCTGCCCGAAAAGCGCGTCGAGGACGTGTTCTGGGCCTTCCGCGACCGCATCATGGATCTCAAGAAGGACCGACGGATGCAATACGTGCTGGTCTTCAAGAATCACGGCGAATCGGCGGGCGCGAGCCTGGAACATTCCCATTCCCAGTTGATCGCCCTGCCTGTGATCCCGCGCCGCGTTCAGGAGGAGCTGGAAGGCGCGCGGCGCTATTTCGAATTCAAGGACCGCTGCGTTTTCTGCGACATCATCCGCCAGGAAGCGGATACGGGCGCGCGCGTGGTGCTCGAGACGCAGGCGTTTCTGGTCATCTGCCCGTTCGCTGCGCGCTTTCCCTTCGAGCTTTGGATCCTCCCGCGCCGGCATCACTCACACTTCGAGGAAACCGATCCCGCGGCCATGGCCAATCTCGCCTGGGTGATGCGCGTGGCGCTGCGCAAGCTGGATCGCGTGCTGGAGTGGCCACCCTATAACTTTATTATTCACACCGCCCCGGTGCAGGAAGCGCCCAAGGAATACTACCACTGGCATATCGAGCTGGCGCCGCGGCTGACACGGATCGCGGGTTTCGAATGGGGCAGTGGTTTTTACGTCAACCCGACGCCGCCGGAAGAGTCAGCGCGTTTCCTGCGCGAGGCCGGCTTGGGTTGACGGCGGGCGCCGTGAGGCGGAAACGCGCCGTGTCCGCCATCCCTTCTACCGCCACGCCATGCGGTCCCCGCCGCACGCGCCAGGCGACGCGAGCCCGTTTTTCCGCCATCAGGCGCTCGATGGCCCAACCGGCGCCGCTGGTCATCAACAGGCCGCCGTCGTCGCCCAGCAAGATGACGAACTCGCAGGGCCCTTCGCCGGCCTGCGCAACTTGGAGCACTGCCCGGGTGTGGCGAAGCAGCGCCTGCTCACGGGCTCTGGCGGCGGCTCGCTCGATCCACAGGCTCACACTAGCCTTATCGCCCGCGCTCGCGGGTTCTTGACCGGGAGAGCGGGCCGGATACGGCATGGGATTGCGCGTTCTGGTTGCGCCCAACGAAGACGGGCTGGGAACATCAGCCTGGGCGGTCCGCCTGGTCAGGGCGCTGTGCAGGGAAGGCGAAGGGAAAATCACGCGGGTGCTTGTCGCGGCCGGCTCCCAGAGGCTCGCTCGATTCCACGCCGATAAGTACCCGGGGTTGCCGGTGGAAATTGTCAGGCTCGAGGGCGTCCATCATCCGATTCGGCTGGTCAAGAAAGGCGGCGGCGTAGACGTGGCGGCGACGATCGAGGCCTCGCTGATGCCCTACGAGGCCTCGCTGGGCGAATACCAGCAGGCGCTGGATGCCGCGGGCGCGCTGGCGGCGTGCGATCTCGTCGTGGATTTCGCTGTTCCCCAACTGTTGCGGGCCGCGCGGCGGACCGCGGACCTGCGCCGCCCGCCCTGCGTGACGCTGTCGGATCACGCATGGAGCGACACCCTGACGCGCATGGCTACGGCCGCGGACCTGTTGAGCGAGCCGGTGCAGCGCGCCCTGGATGCGATGCGGGCGGATGAGGCGCTGGCCACGGCGGCATTCACGCTGCCCGAGCCGATCACGCCGCCCGCTGCCGCCAGATACTGGCCTGACGTCCTTCATGTACCTGTCCAGCGGTTGCCGGGCGTGCTCGGGGGCCCGGAAGCCACGCGCTCTTGGATCGCGGGAGAGCCCCGCGAGGCCGTTCGCCGGCTGTTAGGCGTCGAGGACGGGCTGCCCGTGTTGCACATCACGGGCGGTGGCACCGCGGTCTGGGACAATGCGCTCGCCCGCCTGCTCTCGGATTACTGCGCCCGCCCGCCAGGCTATCACGTGATCGTCTTCCACCCCGCGGAAGCGCGCCGGCGTGACGTGCGGATGGCGTGGAGCGCCGCGGGAGGTGCTGCTGTGGAGCTGGGGCGCGATCCCGCACTGCCGCGCGTGACCTTCTTGGGAGACGTGCGAGGGGAAACCCACCATGTTCTTTTCGCCGGCTTCGATTTGCTTTGCACGCGCGCCGGCGGCGGCACGGTCAATGACGCCCTGGCCTTCCGTGTGCCCATGGTGCTGGTCGAAGAGCCTGGCCACGCGCAGGTGGAAGCGATCCGGGAAAGCTGCGAGCAGATGGGGCTCTGCCGCAGCACCCGCTGGGAAGAGTTCCTGGCGCGAGGGCGCGCGCTCTGGGAAGGCGCAGGGAGCGCGTTGATCCGCATACCTGGCGCCGCAGCCGCAGCCGCGGCCGTCGAGCGCTACGCCGAAGCCTGGCTGGCGCACAGGCTACTGGAAATGGCGTCCGACGACTGGTGACCAGCGCGGCAATCCACGCAAGGCGTGACACGGGATCTGATTCCCGGCGCCGCCTAGGCGGGCCGGACTCCCGGAGACTCGCCTGCACGGCACTCGCCCACCACAACAAGTGGTCTATCGGCGAAGTCCACAGCGCAGCGCCGGCCACCCGAGCCCGTGGCCCCCAGACCGCGCCTGCGATGCCTGGTTCGTCGTCCGAGACGACTTACCTGCCCGATAACAGGGGCGTGCGGCGGTCCCGGATCGGCCTGGGCAGCTACGACGAAGAATTCAAGCGGTGCACCGGCCCGGCGGAGCAATCCAAGCGGCCCTTGCGGGTAAGCTAAAAAAAGCTAATCGTGCCATACAGGGCTGAACTATACTGAAGACATTCATGCTCTTCGCCGTGGATGCTCACGCGATCGGATGCAGGTTGACGGGCAACGAAGTTTACATCCGCAACTTGCTGGCGGCGATGGCCGATCTGCCCGGGGGCTGGGAACTGATCGCTTACTATTCGCGGCCGGAAGCCCACCAGTGGCTGCCTGAGCGGTTCCGCCGGGCGGCGGTCTCACCCAACCCGGTTGTGCGGCTGGGGGTGGACCTGCCGCGGCGGCTGCGGCGCGACCGCCCTTCGCTGCTGCACGTGCAGTACACGGCGCCGGTGGATTGCCCGGTGCCGGTGGTGGTCACCGTGCATGACGTCAGCTTCCTGGAGCATCCCGAGTACTTTCCCCGCTGGCGGGCGCGGCAGTTACGGCTGACTGTGCGGCGCACGGTGACAAGAGCGGCCCGCGTGCTCACCGGTAGCGAGTTTTCAGCCCGTGCCATCGCCCGGCACTACGGGCGCCTTGCGCCCCAAATCACGGTCATTCCCAACGCGGTCTCCCCCGTGTTCCGGCCGCTTGCACGGGAGACGGCAGGGGCGTTCGTGGGAGCGCGGTTCGCAATCCAGCGGCCCTTCCTTCTCTGCGTCGGCGATTTGCAGCCGCGCAAGAACCAGCTCGGGCTGGTCCAGGCGTTCGCCGCGCTGGTGCGCTCGCTGCCGGGCAGCGAACTCCATCTTGTGCTGGCGGGCAAGACCACGCCGTATGCGTGGCGCGTCCGGCGCGCCGCACGGCAGTCCGGCATCGAGGAGCGTGTCCATTTGCTGGGCTATGTGAGTGACGAGGACCTCCTGCACCTGTACAACGCATGCGAGGCGTTCGTGTTCCCTTCCTGGTATGAAGGCTTTGGCCTTCCCGTGCTGGAAGCGATGGCTTGCGGCACTGCGGTGGCCTGCTCGAACCGGTCGGCGTTGCCAGAGGTGGCGGATGCAGCAGCCTTGCTGTTCGACCCGGCCTCGCAAGAGGAAATGGTGCGCGCCATGCGCGATCTTTTGGTGGAGCCGGACTTGCGAGCGCGCCTGAAGCGGCTGGGAATGCAGCGGGCGGCCCAGTTTTCCTGGCGCCGGACAGCCGAACGCACCCTGGCCGTGTATCATTCGGTCGCTGAGGGCCAGTTGCTCCGTGCGGCGGCTGTCACGGCCCCCGTCGTCCGGCAGCGATGATGTGGACTCTGCTGTGGCTGATGCTGCTCGACGCTGCCCCGCCCGGCAGTCCCGTCTCCGAGGAAACGCTGAACTATAGCGTGAACTGGCCGAGCGGGTTGAGCCTGGGCGAGGCCAGCTTCCGCGCCCGGCGCGCCGGCGAGCGCTGGGAACTGGAGTTCGAGCTGGAGGCTGCGCTGCCCGGCTTCGCCGTCCGGGACCGCTACCGCTCCGTGGCAAGTGGGGATTTCTGCGCCGTAGAACTGGAGAAGCAGTTCCGCCACGGCGCGAGAAAGGGACACGAGCGTACCGGCTTCGACGCCAAACGCGGGGTGGCCGTGCGCGAGACGCTGGGCGGCGGCGGCAAGAGCGAGGTTCCGGCGCCCGGGTGCCCGCGCGACGCTCTCGGTTTCCTGTACTATGTGCGGCGCGAACTGGGCCAGGGCCGGCTGCCGGCCCCGCAGGAAATCTTCTTCGGCGCGCGCTACCAAGTGAGCGTGGAGTACCGTGGCCTCCAGACGGTGCGTGTCAACGAGATACCGATGCAGGCCGACCGCTTCCAGGCGAGCGTGAAAGGCTCGGCGTGCGAGCATTCCTTCGAAGTGTTCTTCGCGCGCGATGCCGCGCGAACTCCTGTGCTGGTGCGCGTGCCCTTCCCGATGGGCGTCTTCTCGATGGAGCTCGTGCGTTGACCATGCGCGTGGCGATGGTGTCCCCCCTGCCCCCTTGCAAGAGCGGTATCGCCGATTACGCGGCGACGCTCGCGGAACACCTGCGCGAGCTGGTGGAACTGGAACTGGTCGGCGGCCCGCTCGCGGATTTCGATCCGGCCCGTTACGACGCGGTTCTCTACCAGATCGGCAACAATCCCTGGCACGTTTTCGCGTATGAAATGGCGCTGCGGCACAGTGGCGTCGTGGTCTTGCACGAGGCCAACCTGCACCACCTGGTGGCCGAACTGACGATCCGCCGGGGCGATTGGGAGGCGTACTTGCAAGAACTGGAATACGACGCCGGCCCAGAAGCCGTGGCGTACGGCCGCAAGGTGCGCGCAGGAGAAGCGGGTCCCGATTACAACGGCGTCCCCATGCTGCGGCGGCTTCTGGAGCGGAGCCGCGCGCTCATTGTGCACAGCCAGTACGTCGCCGGGCGCGCGCGGGAAGCCGGCTTCGCGGGTCCCATCGCGCA
>JBMFPL010000108.1:0-9508 GCA_049969115.1 Bryobacteraceae bacterium
CATTCCCGGTCAAGCTGGTGGCTTACATCGAGGACCGTCCCGGGATGCTGAATCATTTGACGACGGTTTTGTTTAATGAAAACATCAACATCCGCACCCTGGAAGCCCGCGGCGACCCTGGGCACAGCGACAGCGCGCTGGTGGACATGACGATCGAGGTGCGCGATAACAAGCAACTGCAACGCCTGATCTCCGCCATGCGGCGGATCTCGGGGGTGCGCGATGTCCAGCGCGTCTGAGCGGGCCGCGGCGGTGGACCCAGCCCGCGTTTCGGTGTCCCGCTCCCGCGGCCTGACCATCCAATGGCGCGATGGGCACCGCAGCGAGTTCGCCCTGCGCTACCTGCGCGACCGCTGCCCTTGCGCGACCTGTTCGGAGACGCGCGGCGGCCCTGACGCGGCACCCTCGCCCTTCCCCATGTTCCAGCCCGAGCTGCGCCTGTTGGACGTGGAACCGGTCGGCAATTACGGGATCCGGTTGCGCTGGAGCGATGGGCACGATACCGGGATTTACAGTTGGCAGTATCTGCGAACCATTTGCCCGTGCCCGGAATGCACCGCGTCCGCCAAGCCTTGAGTGAGGCGGGACGACAAACGCCGGCTTGCCCTTACAGCAGCCGAAAGTTCACCTCTACGGTGGCCAGGACGGCGACTGGCTTGCCGTCCTTGTAGCCGGGACGGAAACGCCACTTGGAGACGGCCTCGATCGCCTTCTCATCGAGCCCCATGCCCAGCGGGCGCACGACCCTGATATCGCGCGGGCGGCCCTGCTCGTCAATCACGATGGAAAGCACCACGGTGCCCTGATACTTGGCCTTGCGGGCTTCCTCCGAGTACTCCGGCTCAACCTTGTAAAGGATGACCGGCGCCGAAACACCGCCGCCAATCCGGTAAACGCCGCCGCCGATGCCGCCGCCTTCGCCCGGGCCGTAACCACCCCCGCGCCCGGGCCCGACCCCGCCACCGGACCCAGTGCCGATGCCGCCACCGAAACCTGGACCGCTGGAAGGCGGTCCCAGTTTGGCCAGCGGATCGCCGTAATTGGGCAGATTCACACTGGGCAGCGGGGTGTCGGGAGGCATGATGAGCGTCGGCTCCATGGCCAGCTTGGGGTTCGGATTCTGGATGACCGCGGTGGGCGGGGTAAACTGTCGGAACGATGGCCGCGGGAGCCTGCCTTTGCTGGGCGGAAGCGGCGATCGGTCGCCGCCGCCTCCACCGCCACCCATCTGAGTGTCCTTCGGTTTCAGAGGCGGCAGGTAAGGCGCGATGTCAGGGGCCACCAGGGTGACGGTGTCGCGAACCGTCCGCTGTACAACTGGGTTCGAGGCCGCCGTGAACAACAGAACCACAGCCAGCCCGTGGATCAGCGCGGAAGTCAAGCCTGCCGGGCGGCTGTAGCGGTAATCGCCCCATATGTCTTTGACCGCGACCGGCTTGGAAGTTACCTCCAAGGGCGGGAGCTTGGGGGGCCGAATCGCATCCCTCAGGTTTTCCCAAAAAGACCGGTACCACGGCTTCTGAGTTTCCAGGGGAAGCAGCCGGGCGAGGTGCTCCTCGGCATCCGGAGCGCGGATGGGAACCCCGTTCGCCGCCTGGTTTTGCCCCCGCGTGGCCGTATCCGCCATTTCGATAACCCGTCCCGCGATCGGGGCGCGGTCACCCGCGCCCGCGCTTGCGCCTCTGCACGTTAGATGTCTCTGCGTCGCGCGCCGTTACCCCTCTACAGGAAATTGTAGCACAGCCCTCCTCACCCAACCCTGAAATTCCAATCCTTGAAGCCCCACTCACGCACTCCGCGACCCGGCCCCACCAAGGAGAAAACCGCGCGAACGTTCCCAGATCAGTTCCAGCGCATCCAGCAGCTCGTGATCGGAATCCACCAGCACCAGTGTCACGTTGGGCCGGCCGCGCGCAAACTCTTCCGACCACTCGGGGACCACCACCTGGTCGCGCTGGCCGTGGAAGATCAGGGCCGGTTGGGTGAAGCGCGGGTAGTCTTCGTACTGGAGGCCGTCTTCGATCAGGCGGTAACGGATGAGGCGAGGACGCTGGTCGCCGTAGTGGTAAACCATTCTCCAGCCTTTTTGTTTCCATTCCTCCAGCTCCCCGCCCAGGGTCGCCGCCCACCGCCGCGCGAACCCGAAGGCGGGCGCCAGCAGCAGCAGGCGCTCGGTCTCCGGATGCCGTGCCGCGTAAAGGGCCGCCAGGTACCCGCCCAGGCTCGACCCGATGAGCGTGACCGGGCGCCCGGCGGCCACCTGCTCGATCACGCGCAACTGGGCGGTGATAGTCAGATTCTCGAAGTCGCCCTGGCTGAGATCGGGCACTTCGACCCGGCATCCTTCGGCCTCCAGGCGCTCGCGGAAAAAGCGCGCTTTTTGCGAGGCCGGGCTGGAAGCGAAACCGTGCAGGTAAACGATGGACCTGGTCATGGGAACTTGATCTCGGCGTCGGCGGTGAACATGCGGAACGGCGAGTACTGGTACACGTCTTCTTCCAGCAGCAAATCGGCGGCATGCACTCGCCTCAGCACGGAGAGCGGCGCCAGCACGCCCTGCGGGCCGGGCGCGTACTCGACGGTCGCCTGATCGAGCAGCATCTGGTCGCCTTGCTGGCGCTTACTGGTGAGCACGACACGCAAGGGAAGGCCGTCAGCCTCGCGCACCCACAACTCGCCCTCCACGGGCTGACGGGTCATCGTGCGGCCCTCAAAGACAGTGAAGCCGCTCGGGCCGCTGGCCTGGCGGAAACGCAGGACGAGCGCGGCTTCGGCGCCGGCGCGGGCCTTGCCCGCCACTTCGAAGCGATGATCGCCGATTCGCCGCGGGGTGAACAGCAGCAGCGCGGGAGCGAGATCGGTTGCGGCGCCCCGCAGGCAATAGCGCGCGAACTCTTCGAGCAGGCGGAGCTTGACGCGATCATCCGGATCGTGCATCCCGGCGATCAGCCTTCTGCGGGCTTCGGCGGGGGGAGCCACCTCCCGGCCATCCACACGGATCACCCGCCGGAACTCGTGCAGGGTGTGGGGCGAATCGCTGAGAACGCCGTAAGTGTATTCGGAAACGATCTCGCGCGTGCGGTACTCGAGCGGGGGCGGCTCAAAAGCGGCTTTCCCTGCGCGTGGCCGCAATCGTGGGGGTTGCCGCAGGGCGCGCTGGCGCAGGGTTTCGCGAGCAATCATGTTCACTGCGCGCTGCCGGAAGATCTCGGCTTCCTCGCTGGCGCGGGCCAGCAGGCGCTCGATTTGTGGCTGCTGGAAAGCGGCCGCCAGCAAGCAAAGCAGCGCGCCTGCGCGCAGGCCCATAGCTTGAGTGTAGCCCGTTCCGCGCCGCGCGAGCTGGGCCACCGCAGCCAGTTGCGCCAGCGATGCCGCTGTCGCTAGAATCACCGTTTGCAGCCTGAGTTGCCCCGGCGACCGCAACCCGGGGGCCGTGAGAATCCAAAGCTGCGCGTAACGAGTCTGGAGGTTTCATGTCGGTCGAACAGAAGGTCAAACAGATCATCGCTGAGCAATTGGGCGTGGACGAAAGCCAGGTGGACAACACGGCCTCGTTCGTGGATGATCTCGGCGCCGATTCCCTGGACGTCGTCGAGCTGACCATGGCTTTCGAAGAGGCTTTCAACCTGGAGATCCCGGACGAGGACGCCGAGAAGATCACCACGGTCAAGGACGCCATCGAGTACATCGAAGCCAAGACGGGTCAAAAGTAGGCCGCGGCCGTGCTCGAGCGGAAGCGGGAAAGGAGCGGAATCTTGTCGCGGAGGGTGGTGGTGACGGGGGTGGGACTGGTCTCGCCTGTCGGCATAGGGACGGAGGAGACGTGGCGGGCCATCCTCGAGGGGCGCAGCGGGGTCGGCCCCATCACCGCTTTCGATGCCTCGGCCTTCTCCACCCGGATCGCGGCGGAGGTCAAAGGATTCGAGCCCGAGAAGTTCATCGAGCGCAAGGAAATCAAGCGCATGGGCCGCTTCATCCAGTTCGCCATCGCGGCCACCGAGTTCGCCCTGCATTCCTCGGGCTTGAAAGTGACGCCGGAGAACGCCGAGCGTGTAGGTGTTTACATCGGCAGCGGGATCGGCGGCTTCGAGATCATCGAGCGTGAGTTCGAGGTGCTGCTCCAGCACGGCCCCAAGCGGATCTCGCCGTTTTTCATCCCGGCCACGATCATCAACCTGGCCTCCGGCTATGTCTCGATCCGGCTTGGGGCCAAAGGTCCGAACTCGGCCACTGCCACCGCCTGCACCACCGGCGCCCACGCCATCGGCGACTCCTTCAAGATCATCCAGCGCGGCGATGCGGACGTCATGATCTGCGGCGGTTCCGAGGCACCCATCTGCCGCATGGGCATCGGCGGATTCGCGGCCATGCGCGCCCTGTCCACGCGCAACGACGAGCCCGAGCGCGCCAGCCGTCCTTGGGACAAGCTGCGCGACGGTTTCGTGGTTGGCGAGGGTGCCGGTTTGCTGATCCTCGAGGAGCTGGAGCACGCGCGGCGGCGGGGCGCGCCCATCCTGGCCGAAATCGTGGGATACGGCATGAGCGGCGATGCCTACCACATCACCGCCCCGTGCGAGGACGGCGACGGCGCTTACCGCGTCATGCGCAACGCGCTGCGCGACGCGGGCATCGAGCCCAGCCAGATCCAGTACATCAACGCGCACGGGACCGCGACCGATGTGGGCGACCGTATCGAAACGCTAGCCATCAAACGCTGTTTCGGCGAGCACGCCTACAGGCTGGCGGTCAGCTCGACCAAGTCCATGACCGGGCACTTGCTGGGCGGCGCTGGCGGCTTCGAAGCGGGCATCACCGTACTCGCCATTCGCGACCAGATCGCGCCCCCGACCATCAACTACGAGGTGCCCGATCCGGACTGCGATCTGGATTACGTGCCCAACAAGGCCCGGCCCATGCAGATCGAGTACGCCATGTCGAACTCGTTCGGCTTCGGCGGAACCAACGGCTGCCTGATTTTCAAGCGATTCACCGGCTGAAGCGCGCTGCTCAGTGCGCTCCTGACAGGTAAGCGAATCTCAGCACGAACAGGGCGGCCAGCAGGTAAACCAGCCAGTGAACCTCGCGGTAGCGGCCTCGCAGCGTTTTCAGGGCGGCGAAAGCGATGAAGCCGATGGCAATGCCGTTGGCGATGCTCGAGGTCAGCGGGATGGTGATCATGGTCAGGAAGGCCGGCACCGCCACCAGCGGGTCGGACCAGCGAATTTCGGCCACCGTTCCTGCCATCAAGCTTCCCACCACGATCAGGGCGGGAGCGGTGGCGGCGGCCGGGATGGCGCCTGCCAGTGGGGCGGCGAACAGCGCGAGCACGAACAGCAGGCCAGTGACGATGGCCGTCACCCCGCTGCGGCCTCCCGCGCTCACGCCAGCCGCGCTTTCGATGTAGCAGACCACGGGTGAGGTGCCGGTGAGCGCGCCGGCCACGGTGGCCGTCCCCGCCACTCCCAGCATGGGGCCGGCCCGGGGCAGGCGGTCGCCGGTTTCCAGCAATCCTGCTTTCTTGGCCACGCCGATGAGGGTACCCACGTTATCGAAGAGAATGACGAAGTAGAAAACGAAAACAATTTCGAGCAATCCTGTATCGATCGCACCCCTCACGTCGAGCTTGCCGGCCGCCGCGGTCATGGCGCTCCAGTCCAGCGGCTGCGGCCGCCAGCGCGCCAGTCCGAACAGCGCGCCTAGCGCCGTGGTGGCCAGGATGCCCAGCAGCATGGCGGCGCGCACGCCCCAGGCCGTGAGCGTGGCGATGATCAGCAGCCCACACAGAGCCAGCAGGGTGTTGGGCTCACGCAGGTTCCCCAGGGCGACGGTGGTTTCGGGATTGGGGACCACGATGCCTCCGTTGCGCAGTCCGATCAGGGCCAGAAACAGCCCGATGCCCGCCGCCACCGAGGCGTGCAGCTCGAGCGGAACCGCGGCCACGATGCGTTGCTGCACGCGCGCCGCGGTCAGCAGCAGAAAGAGCACGCCTGCAAGGAACACGGCACCCAGGGCCGTTTGCCAGGGTATTCCCATCCCTTTGACTACGGTGTATGTGAAGTAAGCGTTGATTCCCATGCCTGGCGCCAGCGCGATCGGGTAGCGCCCGATAATCCCCATCCCGATGCTGCCCAGCGCCGCGCAAAAACAGGTCGCCGCCGTGACGGCCGGGGCAGGCATCCCGGCGGCGCTCAGGATGGCGGGATTGACGAAGACGATGTAGGCCATGGTCAGGAAAGTCGTCGCGCCCGCCAGCGCCTCGGTACGCCAGTTGGTTCCCAGCTCACGGAACCGGAAGTACTCCTCCAAGTGCGCAATTATTGCGATGCTCCGCTCGCGCCCCATCCTCACGAATGTACAACGCGGCGCGGCGCGCATATGGCGCCCTCAGGCGGCTATAATGCGGCGTATCCCGGAGAGAAAGCCAAAATGAAGCTGGCGCAACGACGACGGTTCCTGGCCGCGCTGGCGGCCACACCGCTGGCCCGAGCCGCCGTGCCGGCGGGCGATTTCCACCCGGTGGAGATGCCGGGCGGGCTGTCGCATCTGTTTCTCGAGCGCCGTGCCCGCACGCGCCGCTCTTCCAGTTACGACCGCACTGGTGGTAATGCCGACGGGGTCCCACTGGCCGCCGGCGCCACCCACGTGCTGGCCGATCTGAAGGGTCCCGGCTGCATCCGGCATCTGTGGATCACGCTGCACTCGCTGGAGGAACACTATCTGCGACGGTGCGTGCTGCGCGCTTGGTGGGATGGGGAGCCGGAGCCAAGCGTCGAGTGTCCCATCGCCGATTTCTTCGGTGTGGGGCATGGCGGCATCGCCAGCTTCTGGTCTTTGCCCCTGAACATGGTCACGGGCGGCGATTCCATCCCCAAGCACCGCGCGGCCATGAACTGCTTCTTCCCCATGCCCTTCGCGCGCACGGCGCGCATTGCAGTGGAGAATCAGGGGAGGCAACCCCTGCGGGCCCTCTACTACTACGTGGACTGGGAAGAGTACGAGAGCCTTCCCGAGCGTGCGCTGCGCTTTCACGCGCAGTGGCGCCGCCAGTTCCCCTTCCCGGCGCAGCACGATGTGGCCCGGCCACAGAGGGAGCCGCTGCGCAACCCCGACGGGCGGCACAACTACGTGATTCTCGAGGCCAGCGGCCGCGGCCACTACGTGGGATGCGTGCTCTCGGTGGACCACATCAATCCTCATCCCGGCTTCAGTTGGTTCGGCGAGGGCGACGACATGATCTTCATTGACGGCGAGGAGCATCCCTCGCTGCACGGCACGGGCACCGAGGATTATTTCTGCGCGGCCTGGGGATTCCCGGGCGGGGCGTACTCGACCCCGTATCATGGCGTTTCCCTGGCAGGCAGGACGACCGGGCCTGACATATATGCCGGCAAGTGGTCCATGTACCGTTTCCACATCGAGGACCCGATCTGTTTCGAGAAATCCATCCGTGTGACCATTGAAAGCGGGCACGCCAACGTGCACGCCAACGACATTTCCTCGGTGGCTTACTGGTACCAGCGCGAGCCGCACGCGCCCTTCCCGGCGCTGCTACCCGCCGAACAGCGCCTGCCGCTATCGGAGGCCGAGAGCCTGCGCCGTTTCTGGAAGACTTTTTGAGCGGCTTTCAGCCACGCTCGGCCAGCAGGCGCAGCAAAAGGGCGCGGGCCGCTTGCTGCCCGGCCGCCTTTTTGGTGCTGCCTTCGCCGCAGGTGACCCATTCGTCGCTCAGCCGCACCTCGACCGTGAAGCGGCGCGCGTGCGGCGGTCCTCCCTCAGCCAGCACGCGGTAGCGGGGAGCAGGGAAGTTCATCCGGCGGGCCGCCTCTTGCAAGGCGCCTTTGTAGTTGTTCCCGAGCGGGCCGTTTTCGGAGGGCAGCTCCGGCTCCTCGGCCAGAATGTGACGTTCGGCGAACGATCGCGCCGCCTCCAGGCCCCCGTCGAGGTAAATCGCGGCGATCAGCGCCTCCAGGGCGTCGGCTAGCAGGCCCGCTTTTTCACGACCGCCGCTCATCTCCTCGCCGCGGCCGAGCAGCAGGTACTCGCCCAGCCCCAGCTTCTGCGCCACGCGCGCCAGATGGGGCGCGCTCACCAGATAGTTTTTCAGGATCGAGAGCCGCCCCTCGCGCCAGTCCGGATGCCGGCGCACCAGAAATTCGCTGGCCAGCAGCCCGAGCACGGCGTCACCCAGGAATTCCAGCCGCTGATTGTCACCTTCGCCTGCCGCAGGCGCTTCGTAAGCGTGGGAGGCATGCGTCAGCGCAAGGCGCAGCAGTTCACGGTTTGAGAAACAGTGGCCGATGCTCGCTTCAAGGCACTCCAGTGAACGCGTCATGCCACCACGGCCTCCCCCGAGGCCTTCCGGGGGCGAGCGCCTGCTAGCCCGGTCCCCCTCAGGGTTGCTTGGGCTCGGGTTTGGCTTCCGGAGCGGGCTTGGCGCCGCCGACGGGTTGAGCCGCTCCTGCCTGCTGCTGGGAGGCCTGCTTGAGCTGGAAGGCGCGAGCCCGTTCCGCCTGGGCGAACTGCTTGATCGTGGGATGGACTTGAGGATCGTTCATCACCTTGTCGAGCAGCGCAATGGCGTCGTCGTATTTGCCGGTCATGTTGTAGACGGTCCCCAACCGCACCATGGTGGCGGGGTCGGGATTGGCGGCGCCATCGAGGGCGAGCTTGAACTCGGCGATGGCGACATCGTACTTCTTGCGGGCCAGCGCCGCCAGCCCCAAGGCCTCGTGGGCCTGCGCGGTGAAATCCTTCTTGGCCGCCTCCCACTGATCATCGGGCACGTCCGGTCGTGGCTTGGGCAAGGTCTTCAAAATGTCCATGGCGCCGTGGGCGTACTTTTCGGCCCGGGCGAGCTTTTCTTCCCTGTCCAAGTCGAACTCGCGCGTCCGCTGGGCGAGGCCGGTGGCCAGCATGAGCATGGCGTGGTAGTTGTTGGGGTCAGCCTCGAGCGTGCGTTCGGCCCAGACCACCATGTTCTCGAAATCGTTTTTCTGCTGATAGGAGGCCGCGATCATTTGCATGGCGATGGCCTTGAACTCGGTGTCGGCGTACTTGGTGAGCAGTTCCTGGGCCGCCTTGATGCGCGAATCCGCGTCGGGGGCCTGGAAGATGGCCATCACCGCCTCGGCCTCTTTCTGGGACTTGACTTGGGGTTGCTTTTGTACTTCCTGGGCAGCGACCAGGGACAGGCACATTGCGCCGGTGGCCATCAGGCCAGCAAGCGCCCGTTGTGTTGCTCTCATGTAGGAATCCTTCCTGGGTTGTTCTTTCTTCATTCTACTTTAGTCTGGCAAGCGCCGGGGTGACTTGGACTGCAGCGCCGCCAGCCCTTTCTCTGCGGCGGCGCGCGCCGCCTGGGATACGCCCTCGACTCGCAGGGCGGCCTGGTAGTGTTCGCGGGCCTGTTCTGGCTCGCCCGCAGCCTCGGCCAGCCGCGCCAGGTAGACATGGGTCCAGCCTGCGGTGTGGGGGTCGGGATCCAGCTCCAGCACTCGCTGGAACAGAC
>JBMFPL010000109.1:0-9504 GCA_049969115.1 Bryobacteraceae bacterium
AGCAATACAAGCGCACCATCGGTCACCGCCAGGAGCTGACCCGCCTCCAGGTCACCGGCATTGTCACCCCAGAGCCGGGCTCGCAGCAGGCCCTGACGCCTGAATCAACCTCGCAGCAGGAGGACGAACATGGCGCATAAGAAGGGAGGAGGCGTATCCCGCAACGGGCGCGACTCGCACGGGCAGCGCCTCGGCTTCAAGGCCTTCGACGGCCAGATCGTTCCCGGCGGCGCTATCCTCGTGCGCCAGCGCGGCACACGCGTCAAGCCGGGCGAGAACGTGGGCATCGGCAAGGACGACACCCTTTACGCCCGGGTGACCGGCCGTGTCGAGTACCATGACCGCGGCCGGCTCGGCAAGTACGTGAGCGTCATTCCCGTCTCCTGAATCCTTTGCCGACCCGGCGCGCCCTGCCGCCCGGTCCGGCCAGTGCGCGGTCGTGTTCATTGACGAAGCCATCATCCAAGTGAAAGCCGGCGACGGCGGCAACGGCTGCTGCGCCTTCCGCCGCGAGAAATACGTGCCGCGCGGCGGTCCCAGCGGGGGCGACGGCGGGCGCGGCGGCGATGTCATCCTGGTCGCCAGCCAGCACGAAAACACGCTCCTGCGCTATCGGTTCAATCCCGAACACCGCGCCGGTCGCGGGCGCCACGGCGAAGGCTCTAACCGCACCGGGCGCGACGGAGAATCCATCGAACTTCCCGTGCCCGTTGGCACCCAAGTCTACGATGCCGACACGGGCCAACTGATCTGCGACCTCACCGAGCACGGTCAGCGTTTCGTCGTAGCGCGCGGCGGCCGCGGAGGGCGCGGCAACGCCCACTTCGCCACCCCCACCAACCAGGCCCCCACCCACTGCGAACCAGGCCAGCCCGGCGAGTTCCGCCGCCTCCGTCTCGTACTGAAGCTGCTCGCCGACGTCGGCCTGGTGGGATTCCCCAACGCGGGCAAGTCCACCTTGATCTCGCGCATCTCCGCCGCGCGGCCCAAGATCGCCGACTACCCCTTCACCACACTCGAGCCGCATCTGGGCGTCGTGCGCTTGGACGACGATCGCAGCTTCGTGGTGGCCGACATCCCGGGCCTGATCGAGGGCGCCCACCGCGGCGCCGGCTTGGGCACTCGCTTCCTCCGACACATCGAGCGCACCCGCCTGCTCGCTCACTTGGTGGACGTTTCCGAGAGCAGCGGCCGCGACCCGGCCCGCGACTTCGAGATCGTGCTTCACGAGCTAGCCGAATTCAGTCCCGATCTGGCCCGCAAGCCCATGATCGTGGTGGCCACCAAAATGGACGTGGTGCAGGATCCCTCCCGGCTGGAAGTGTTACGCAAGGCCGCCGCGCCGCGCGGCATGCCCGTTTACTGCATCTCGGCCGTCACCGGCCAGGGATTGGAAGAACTCAAGCGCGCACTGGCCGATCGCTTGTGGAGCCTGCGGGCCGCCCAGACCGGCGCAGGCGCATCAGCGGGGGACCATGAGAGCAGGTGAAAACCAGCGTCGCTGCGCGAAGTAGTTCTGCTCGAACAGGCGCCGGTACATCGCTCCCGCGATCTCCGCAGCCGTGGGCCCGCTCACGCCGCGCCCGCCCGTCATCAGCACCACCACCACCAGCCGGCTGCTGCCGAAATCGCTGAACGACCCGAACCACCCCAAGTGCGTGGTGCCGTCCGTGCACGTGCCCGTTTTGCCGCAAATCGGCGCATCGGGCGCATAATAGGCGCGCCGTGCGGTGCCGTACTCTACCGCCCCGGTCAACCCCGGCTTCAGGGCGGGAATCCAGCGGGCGATGTCGAGCTGCCGCTTGACGCGCGGTACGAACTCCTCGATTTCGCGCTGCGAGCGCGGCCATTGCAGGTAGTACAGCGTGCCGCCGTTGGCCACCGCCGCTAGAAAAGCAGCCAGTTGCAGCGGCGTCTGTGCGATACCCTCCCCGAAACTGGCCATCATCCACATGCCGCCGTTCTTGGGAGGGGCTTCGGGGAAGCGGCCGGGGCTCTCTCCCTCCAGATCCAACCCGGCCTTCTCGCCCAAACCGAACAGGCGCGCATAGTAGGCGAAGCGTTCGTAGCCCAGCTTCACACCCAGCATCCCGAAATACGGATTGTTGGAAAGGGCCAGCGCCTCGGTCAGGTTCATGCGCACGCGGCTGCTCAACCGCAACACCGTCTCTTTGGCGATGATCCCCTCGCTCAGGGCCGCCAGCGCCACGTAGAGCTTCACCGTCGAGCACGGCTGGAAGCTCCCGGCCAGCGCCAGCTTCTGGTTGACCATGGTCAGGATGCGCCCGGTCGCCGGATCCACGGCCACCACCGTGCCGTTGTAGGGCCCCAACGCCTCCACCGCAGCCCGTCTCACGACCAGGTCCTCGCCATCCACGACGTCGCCTTCCGACGAGGGCGCGAACGTGGGAACGGTCCAGGGGCCAGAAATCCGCCGCACCCGCGCGCGCCGGGCGCTCCGGGTTGCCTGGGCGGATATGGGACGCGCCACGGTGGCTTTGGATACGCTTGCGCTGGGCGTGGCGACCGCGCTTGTCTTGGTGCTCTTCGCCGGGCCGGCCGCCGGGTGCGCGGTTTTCGCGGCAACTTTGCTACTTTGTCCGGCGGTCCTCTTGGTGAGCAGCGACTTGCGGCTAACGGAGGCGGCCGTACGCACGCCTATGGTAGACTTGCTCGCGGACGTGCGCGTTCCGGTGCCCGTAGCCACCAAAGGGAGGGCCCAGATCAGCAGGCTCACGAGCGCGATCCGTACCGCCGGCAGCGTATCCTTCATCCGCAAGCTCGCCCGTCGCTTCTGGTCCGGTCGTCACTACCGATCCCACTCCCATTGTGGTAACATCGGGCGCGCCGCGTCAACATTTTAGTGGCATTTTCGCGTCTGGCTCACGGGCGACCTTCCTTGAAATGGCTTCATGTGGCGCTTGCAGAAGCATCGTCCGGTGTGGTCTCCAGCGCCTTGCAGGGTCGAATCCGCCCCAGTCGCCTCGCACGCTCAGGGGGCGGCCAGCTTCTTGATCTTGAACCTGTTGCCCAGCACCTCGACTTCGAGGTCCACGTTCGCCAGCGATTTCTGCTTCTTGAGCTGCTCGGCCCTCTCCGCGCCCAGTTGTTCGAGCAGCTTCTCGGCCTCCTGGCCGCGCAGCGGCGCGCTCTTCTGGTTACGCAGAACCGCCGTGATGCTGCGTTGGCCGGGATCGTACTTAAGAGTGGCGCCTTCCCAGACCGTCGCCTGCGGCCACCCTTCGGGTCGGCGCTGCTGACCGGCCTGCGGTTGCTCCCCGGTTCCGCTGGCGACCGCCTGCTCGATTTTTCTCATGGCCCCGTAGCCTACCGCAGTCTTGGCCCCGAACCCGAGCCAGCCGAAGGCATGCTCGAAGGCCGCCTCGAGCAACTGCTTCCAGCGGTCGTTTTCCGCGAGATCCGGCGCCACGCTTTTCAGGCGCTTGGTGTCGCAGGTCACGAAGAAAACGAACTTCGCTCCCGGCGGCACGGTGAGGAAGCTGATGGGATTCGGCTGCCCGGAGTCGTGGGGGGAGATCACCGGATCCTCCGGCTTGTTGCTTGGCGCATAGTAGTGCGCGTAGTGCGGCGTCATGATCTCGACCATCAGCTCGACCATCAGCTGGTCCCCGGGGATCTGAGGAATCACGTCCCAGAAAGCCAGCGTCCCGCGGTAGTGTTGCTTGTCCCCCTCCTCGGTTTCGCGGCCGAACAGCACATCGAGCATGGAGAGATTCAGCGGGGGCTCATCGGATTCCGTGGGCAGCGGCCACGGGTAGCGTGCCTCTTCACTCCAGCCCCGCGTCTCGCCCCATTTGCCGCTGGCCAGCTCGCGCGCGGCCTGCCGCAGCACCCCCTTAACCCCGCTTGCCGGCAGGTAGGGCAGCCCGTAAGGGTTCAGGAAAGCGAACCCGTTCTCCAACGGATGCTCGTTGCCCAGCCCGGTGGTGAACGGCGCAGTGGCCTCGGCCTCGAGAACGAGGGCGCGCTGGGGCTCGATGGTCTTCCAAAGCGATCTCTGCCGCTCGAGCAGCGCTCGCATGCGACGTTTGTCGTCGGAGTTTAATGCCGCCACCTTCTTCCAAGCCTCACGGGCTGCGGAATCGTTTTTCTCCCACAGCCCAGGCAACTTGTCGCGTGCGCGCAGGTCCCGGATTGCCGCGTCCACGTCGAGGATGTCCGCCAACTGCTGCCCCTCGTAGCTCTTGGCCTTGGCCTTCCGCATGACCTCGGCTTCCTGATCCTCTCGCGAGGTCCACACCCGCAGCAGCAAGCCGAAGCGCAGGGCGGGCGAGGCCGCGCGGAAACCCTTGTCATCGAGATAGCGCGCCAGATACCGGGGAACCGCAGCTATGGGCATGGCTCATCCTCCCTTGCGCGCCGAAGCCAACTGCCGCACCCACTTCAGCCACGCCAGCGCCTCCGCCGTGATCGCCTGGTAGTCTTGCGGCCCGGCCTCCATCAACTTCTCCATGAACCGCTCGAAATCCTTAGCCACTGCGCCCTGGAAGACTTGCGGGAAGCGTTCCGCCAACCACTCGCGCAGGTCTTGGCCGATAATTTCGTTGGCGTCCCGTTTCTGATGGCAGAAAGCCAGCACCTGCATCAGGCCCGAGTTCATAATAAGCGCGGGCAGCCCCTTGGCCGCGTTCACAGCTTCTTTTCCGTACTTTTCGCAACGCTTCCAGGCGTCCTGTGCTCGTCTTTGCTCGATCGTCATACCTTCCCCTCCACGATCCGCGCAACCACCAGGCCACGCCCGGTCGTCGCATCGCCGCCGATTTGCAGCAGCTCGTTGTCCACCACCCGTTTGACAAGTTCGAGGACCGTGGCTGCCTCCATCCATCCACCGTTCGCGCTCCGCTTGCTGCCATCCCGCGTCTGGCTGGCCAGCAGCGGCGCAATAAGGATGGTCTCCGGCGGCAGGTTCTCGGTGTAGAAGAGTCCACCCTCGTCTGCCGTCCCCGTCTCCGGGTTGATGCGCACGTGCGGCTCGACCAGGGTGGCGTGCTGGGCGAAGAATGAGAAATCGGTATCGGAAAGCATCACCAGATCCCTGGCCAGCTTCTCGCGGAAATACTTGAAGTTGTCGTATGCGGGCAGGGCCTTGCTCGCCAGATCCTCCGCCACCGCACGCAGGGTTCCCGCGTCCTTCGCATCGTATTCGAAACCCTCCAGATGCAGCTTGCCGTCATACCACAACTGCTGGTTGATCACCAGGCACTGGCCATCGCCGGGGGGCTCGGGAATCTGCCATGTAACTTCGACGCCCACCAGCTCGAGCAGGCGCCGCGCGCGCCAGAGCGCCTGGGCGCAAGTGGCCCACACAAAGCCCTCCTTCAGGCTGCGCACAGGCATCGCCACCAGTTGCGCGTCGCCGAAACTCACCGCGCCCGCGTGCAGGCTCGCGGATCCCACCTCGGGGCCGAAGAGCCGCATCACAAGGCCCCGTGTGTTTTCGGGCAGATCCGTAGCGTGGCGCTTGCGGCGCTCCAGGAGCAGCTCGAAGCTGTGGCGCACCGCGCCCTTGATGCCCGAACCCGCAAAGCAGGGGTGGCCGCTATGGCGCTCGCGCTGGATGGGATTGTCGATGACTCCGATCGCCTGCCCCGTTCCCATGTGCACGGGGCTGACGCAGTACAGAAAAACCGCGGCATGTTTCTCGAACATTTTCAATTCTCCTTGTCTTGCCTGGTCCACTCTGCCAGCCAGATCCGGTTGAAACCCTCCGCCCGCCGCGCCGGGTCCTCGCAGGACTCGGACCACAGCCCGGCCTCCACCAGCTCTCGCAACGCTTGCTCGCTCGCCTCCAGTTCGTCCAGCCAGTACACGCTGCCCGCGGGGGCAACCCGCTGCGCGGCCTTGGGCTGCTCGCGCGCCAGGTCCCAGCCGGACACCAGCCCGGCCCGCGGCACACAGGCCGCCACCAGCCGTGCCCTCACGCCCCGCAGCTCGAACCGCCATTCGGCGCCCTCGCGCCTGACGCCCGGCGGCAGCCAGCCGCCCTCGAAAACGCCCGGCGAGGCCAGCACCACCCGGCACCTGCGCGATTCGGCGATCGCCCGGTAGTCGGGTTCAGGCAGCTTGTAGTCGCCCAGTTCCCGAATGACCATCGCCCGCCCATCCCCGCCCGCACGCCTCAGGCCGCTACCCGGCGCCCTGCCGCCCGCCACGCCGACAAGGAAGCCGGCGTCGTAGCCTTTTTCGTCGCGCGGGCGCCTGCGAGCCATCGCCACCGCCTCCGTCGTGAACAGCAGGCCCTCCCGCACGCTACGCTTTTCGGGATCGAGACTGACGCTGATCCGGGGCTCGCTCACCCACAGCCCGTGCACCGCCACCAAATCGGCCGCCCCCGGCAAGCGCCCGGCCAGATAGGCGCGCAAGGCGGCCTCGCCGAACCACCATCCGCCAACCGGCTTGGCCCGGCTGGGCTGCGCGAGCACGGGCCGCAGCGGGAGCGGGTAAGAATCACGCAGATTGGCGCCGCCGGAAAGCAAGCGAACGGGATGCATCGCCGCCACGGCGAGGGTCGGCCTGCCGTCTGCGCCGCGCTTGTCGAGGATGGCCACGTCCGCGGGCGGCGCCACGACCACCTCCACCGGCCCATTCGCCAGCCGGCGCGCCACGTGGCAGGCCACAAGGACAAAGCTGCCTGGCTCGTCAGGGGTGCCCACGGTCGGGTGACGCTCAGCACCCCCGGCGAAAGCCTGCAAATCCACCCCATCCTCCACCAGGATCTGGCTGCGCAAGGCCCCGGCCATGACCGAAGGCCACGGCGGAACCTGGCATTCGCCGTAAGAGCCGGGCTCGCTGGACCCCTTGTTGCCCCGTAACACGATGACATCCACGGGCTCCAAGAACAGGTATTTCACCGTGCTCATTCGCCGCCTCCTTGTGTCGCCTGCCGCTGCTCGCGGGCCAGAAAATCGGCCACACACATAAAGTTCCTCAGCCACGCTTTCACGTCCTGGTGCCGCTGGCTCTCGGCGATCAGCCGCGCGGCAAGCCCAGGCGCCTTCTTGCGCATCTCGCCTTCGGATTGCCGCTCGAGCTGGTAGGCCAGCATCGCTTGCAGCAGCTCGGGATCGGGCCTGCCACCTGCCTCCGGCACGTGCTCGAGCCACTCCAGGGACAGATATACCGCGCGCCGCGAAACCTTCGAATCGGCCAGGAACCGGCGCAGCTCTTCCAGCAAGGTGAGCGGCTCGCCCCAATCGAGCGACAGATCGAGCTTGCCGCCCGAGCGCTTGATCACGGTCACGTGAATCGCGTCGCGGTCGACCATCTTGCCGTTGCCGTCTGGCCGCCGATAGCTCTTGGCGGCTGCTTCCGCCCGGCGCAGCTCGCGCAGCACCATGGCCAGCGGCGCCTGCTGGTGCGCGATGACCACGCCGCAGGATGCCGTCGCCCGCGGTCCCATCATGCCCATCAGACGGCCGCGTAGCCAGGCGAAGCCCCCCTTGCAGGCCAGCCTTCTGCTGTCGCGGATCTGCGCCCAGTCTTTCGCCTCGTCGTCGGTAGAAACGCCGCTGTAGGCTTGGCGCAACCTGGCCGCTGCCGCCAGCACGTCCGAGGCAGGCAGCATGGCCAACACGTCGTCGCCGCCCGAATAAATCAGGCGGCCGGGGAATTGTTCTTCCACGATATGCGGAACCACTACCTGCGAGAACTCGCTCAAGGCGGCCGAAATCGCCAGGTGCCGGTTGGGCGAGATGGGCCGGCGCTGCTCGGCGTACGCTCTGAGCGGGCCCTGTCCCCGCGCCATCTCGTCGAACTTCTCCCGTACCTGAGGGTGGAAGCTGTCGCGGAAGCTTATGCCGACCTCGCTCTCGCCCGAAAGGATCGCGCCCATGCGATCGCCGTCCATGAGCAGCAGCCCATAGTAGGTTTCCAGACGCGGCGGCTGCTTGCGGTCCTTATCCTCCTTGGCGAACAGCTCGCGCACCAGTCGTTCGTCCTCGCGCCTCCGCTTCTCGTCGCCGGATTCCCGGGCCGCTTCGAGCAACGCGGGAATCCGCCGGGCCACGTCGAGCAGCGGATGATCGTGGTGCTCGCTGACGATGCCCCTCGGCAACGCCACCGGGCCGATAACCTCCTGTTGCAGCCGGGCCTGCAGCGCGGCGGAAATTTCGCCCGCACCGCCCGTCGCTTTGAGCCACTCCTCCAGTTGCCGCGCCAGGGCCATGGCTTCCGTGGAGACGACGAAACGCTCGGTAATCTCGCGGGTCTCGCTCTGGACTTCTTCGGCGAAAAGCGTGGGCCACAAGCGCTTGATGGCAGGCAGGCCGCCCAAATGCTCGCCCTCCTTGGCCCAGGCCGGCCGTCTCTGGGCGATCTTCGCCCACAGGGTCTCCACGTGCAGATCCTCGTTGAAGTCTTCGCTCTGCCGGCTCTTGCGGCGACCGCGCGGCACCAACAGATGATCCCGGACCGTGGTCAGCCACTCGCTTTCGCCGCTCAGCGTGCACCGCCAGCCTTTCTGCAGGAGCTGCTCGAAGGCGCGCACGCTCTTGGCGGCCGCCAACAGGCGCTCAGCCAGATCGTAGATCGCAGGATACAGCACCCCCGGATTCGGGGCGTAGAAAACCGTCCCGTCCGGCAGGTCAATCTCGCGCGACAGGACTTGCCAGGCTGGCGTCGCCAGGAAGCCCGCGCTTTCGTCCGGTTGCACTCCGTAGAACGGGGCCATGGCCTCTTTGAGCGCAGTGACGTCGGGATGGGTTTGCCTAGCCTGATCGGCGGGCGGGCACAGCGCGAACGATGCCGACGCCCAGTGAACCTCAGGGAAATTCCGGAGCTGCTCGCGCATTTGCTGGTAAGCCGGCACAGACTCGTCGCGCGGCGCGCCCTTTTGCTTCTCGCCCGCCGCTTCCAGCAGGCGGTCGACTACCTTGAGGCCCAGATCCAAAAGCCACTGCCGGACGCGATCGCGGCAGCGGGCGGCGATTTCCTCCACACGATCGGCCGGCACGATCGCCACGAAGCGATTGGGCAGCGCGGCCGCAAACAGCGGGTTGGCGTCCGGGGCCTTGCCGCGCCAGGGGCAGTGTTCGAACAGTGTCTCCGGCAGGCCCATCTCGTCGCGCAGCCACAGATCGACCAGGGCGATGCCACGCAGGCGCGGGAATATAATGGCGTCCGGACCCAGCTCCTCGCACAGCGGCTTGGCCGCCTCCCATGCCATCCGCGCCAGCAAATGGGAGCCGGCCCACATGTCTTCTACCTTGCGCGCCGCCTGGATAAAGCTTTGCACCGGGCCGATCGAGAAGGTCAACAGCGCGGGCTGCGCATCCTTGCCAGCGGCGAACACCCCCGCGAAGGCGGACACCAGATCGAGGTGATCCCAAATCGTGTGATCGGGCACGCGGGTGTCGGCGGGCAGCAGTTTCCACAACTCTCCCAGCTTGCCCGAATCCTTCTCCTCGACCAGCTCCGGCCCGAAGCGCCACAGCACCAGCGCGAGCTTGCGCCAGTCCGGCTCGGGCCCGCCCCGGACCCCGCATA
>JBMFPL010000110.1:0-9277 GCA_049969115.1 Bryobacteraceae bacterium
CTTTGCAAAATTCCGGCGTCCAGCGGGAGCGCCGGTAACAAGGAGGATAAGGATATGGCGGAAGTGACACCGGTTGTCTACTACGTGGGAACCATTGCCGACAAGCCCGGTGAAGGGGCGCGGGTGCTGAACGCGATCAAGGAGGCGGGCATCAATCTGGTGGCCTTCCTGGGCTACCCCAAGGCGCGCAAGGCGGAAATCATCCTCGCGGTCGAGGAGAAAGCGCCTGCTCTGGGACCCGTGACGCGCAAGATCGGACTGACGCTGGGCAAGAAGCAGAAAGCCCTGCTGGTGACGGGCGAGGACCGGCCCGGGGCGCTGGCCGAGGTTATGGAGAAGCTGGCGGGGGCCAACATCAATGTGGCCACGGCCCATGCGGTCACGGGCGGGGCGGGTCGCTGGGGCGTGCTGATCTCGGTTGCGCCGGCGGCATTGCGCAAAGCAGTGAAGGTGCTCACCGCCTGAGCGGGCGCCTTTCAGGCCAATAACCGCGCGGCGTCTTTGGCGAAATAGGTGAGGATGAAGTCCGCGCCCGCGCGGCGGATGGCGATCAGGGTCTCGAGCATGGCCCGCTCGCCGTCTATCCAGCCGTTGCGTGCGGCGGCCATGATCATGCTGAATTCGCCCGAGACCTGGTAGGCGGCGAGGGGGACGTCAAAGCGTTCGCGTGCGCGCCGGATGATGTCCAGGTAAGGGAGGGCGGGTTTGACCATGATGATGTCCGCCCCTTCCTCGATATCGAGCTCGATCTCGCGCAGGGCCTCGCGCGCGTTGGGGGGATCCATCTGATAGCTGCGGCGGTCGCCGAAGCGCGGGGCTGACTCGGCCGCTTCGCGGAAAGGCCCGTAGAATACCGAAGCGTACTTGGCGGCGTAGGAGAGGATAGGGGTGTTGGTAAAGCCGGCGGCATCGAGCGCGCGGCGGATGGCAGCCACGCGGCCGTCCATCATGTCCGAGGGCGCGACGATGTCGGCCCCAGCGCGCGCGTGAGAAACCGCGGTGGCGGCCAGCCATTCCAGCGTCGCGTCATTGTCAACCTCCCCGTTGACCACCTTGCCGCAGTGGCCGTGGCTGGTGTACTCGCAGTTGCAGACGTCAGTGATGACGACTAGCTCGGGCAGCTCGCGCTTGATGGCGCGCACGGCGCGCTGCACGATGCCGTCCTCGGCGTAAGCCCCGGAGGCCATCTCGTCCTTGCTTTCTGGGATGCCGAACAGGATCACGCCGCCCAAACCGAGGCGGTGGGCTACAGCACATTCCTCGACCAGCTCGTCCACGGAAAGTTGGAAGTTGCCGGGCATGGACGGGATCTCTCGCCGCACGCCTTGGCCTGGGCACGCGAACAGCGGCAGGATGAGCTGGGAAGGCTCGAGACGGGTTTCGCGGACCAAGCGGCGCAGCGGCTCGCGGGTGCGCAAGCGCCGCATGCGATGGACGGGGTACGCCATATCCGGATTGTAACGCCGGCCGCGTGGGCGCTTGGCAAGTCGTCGGAGCGCAACGGCATCCGCCGGGCCCGGCTGTGCCGGCCGGAGCGGCTTCAATCCAGCGGCAGGAACCGCACGCAAACCGGCGCGCCGACGTGAACCATGCGGTCGGCCGAGGAGAGTTTTCCCGTCTTGGGGTCCACGCGGAATAGCACCACATTGTCGGATCGCTGGTTGGCGACCAGCAGCCACCGGCCAGTGGGGTCGAGCGCGAAGTTGCGCGGGAAGCTGCCCCGCGTGGGAGTGGTTTCCACGAAGGCCAGTTTGCCCTGGCGATCAATCGAGAACAGGGCGATGCTGTCGTGGCCGCGATTGGAGCCGTAAAGGAAGCGCCCGTTGGGATGGGCCACGACTTCGGCGGTGTAGTTCTCGCCGGAGAAGTCTTGGGGCAGGGTGGAAAGGGTCTGGATTTCGCTCAGCGCGCCGCGGCCCGCATCCCAATTGAAGGCCGTGATGGTCGAGGCCAGCTCGTTGATGACATAAGCGAAGCGGCCCGAGGGGTGGAAGGTGAAGTGTCGCGGGCCCGATCCCGGGGCGACGCGGGCAAACGGGGGATCGTTGGGCTGGAGCGTCCCCTTTGCGGCGTCGAAGCGGTAAACCAGCACCTGATCGAGGCCGAGGTCGGCCACGATGGCGAAGCGGTTATCGGGGGAGAGATTGACCGAGTGGGCGTGCGGCCCCTCCTGGCGCTTGGGGTTGACGCTGGAGCCGGCGTGTTGCACGAAAGCGGTGGATTCGCCCAGGCTGCCATCGGGCCGGATGGCGAGCACAGTGACGCTGCCAGTGCCGTAGTTGACGGTGAGCACCCACTGGCCGGTCTTGTCCACCGTGACATGGCACGGCCCGCCGCCGCGTGAGGAGGCCTGGTTGAGCAGGCTGAGCCGCCCGGTGGCGCGGTCCACGGCGAAAGCGCTGACCGTGCCACCCTGCTTGCCGCCGGTTTCGCCCACGGCGTAGAGAAAGCGCCGGTTGGGGTGGATGGCGAGGAACGAAGGATTGGTGATTTCGGCAGCGAGCTGGGGTTCGCCGAGCTGGCCGGTTGCGCCGTCGAAGCGGGCGACGTAGATGCCTTTGCTGGCGCTCTTGCCGCCAGTGTAGGTGCCGAAATAAACCAGGTAACGCTGTTCGGCGGCCGGGGCAACCGCCGCTAGGAGAAGGCCGAGCAGGACGAGGTTTCTCATGCGTCCTATGTAACCGCAATTGCCGGGCGGCCTGCAAAGGGGCCGGGGAAGCGGACACCGTGCCGCGCGCGCTAGCATAAATGGATGGTGGGCAGCCGTCGCCAGCCGAAGGATCGCATCGCCCGGCGTTACTTCGTGGAAGGGCGGGTGCAAGGAGTGGGCTTCCGCGACTTTGTGGAGGACTCGGCGCGCGAGCTCGGCCTGGCCGGCTACACACGCAACCTCGCTGACGGGCGGGTGGAAGTGTACGCGATCGGCCCGGAGGAGGCGCTGGACGAGCTGGAAAGCCGTCTGTGGCGAGGGCCGCGCATGGCCCGGGTGGACCGGGTGGAGCGCAAGGATGCGCCGGTGGCCAATTACAGCGATTTTCGTATCGAGTATTTCTGATCACCCTGGTATCTCCGAGGAAAACGCGTGCGGATCGAAGAACTAAGAGGACTCATCCGTCAGGTTCCCGATTTCCCCAAGCCGGGGATTCTCTTTTACGACATCACGACGCTGCTCAAGAATCCGGACGGCCTGCGCACGGTGATTGAAGCGTTGGCCGAGCATTACCGCGAGGCGCGGCCGGAGCTGGTGGTGGGGATCGAGGCGCGCGGCTTCATCTTCGCGCCGGCGGTGGCTTACGCCCTGGGCGCGGGTTTCGTTCCGGTGCGCAAGCCCAACAAGCTACCGGCGGCCACCGAGCGCATCGAGTACCAACTGGAATACGGGACGGACAGCCTGGAGATACACCGCGACGCGATCACGCCGGGCGCGCGTGTACTGATCGTGGACGATGTGCTGGCCACGGGAGGCACGGCGCAGGCGGTGGCTCGGCTGGTGGAGAAGCTGGGAGGGACGGTGCTGGGGATCGGCTTCGTGGTGGAGCTGAGTTTTCTGGGCGGGCGGCGGAAACTGGACGGTTACTCCGTTTACTCGCTGCTCCAGTACGAACGCTGATGGCGGCGGAGCGCAAAGCCCGGGTGCGGGCGCTGGCCAAGATCAATCTGGACCTGCGCGTGGCCGGGCGGCGCGCTGACGGCTATCACGAGCTGCGGACCGTTTACCAGACCATCGGGCTGGCCGATACGTTGGAGCTGAGTTACCGGCCGGGCGCAGGCAAGCGGCTGGCGGTAGAAAGCGAGCCGGCGATCGCGGATAACCTGGCGGAGCGGGCGGCCGCGCTCCTGGTGGAGCGGTTCGGGCTGCGCGGCGAAATCCGGATCCGGCTGCGGAAGCAGATCCCGATGGGGGCCGGGTTGGGCGGCGGGTCCAGCGATGCGGCGGCGGTGTTGCTGGCGTTACCCGCCCTTGTCGGGCTGCGGCTCGAGATTGCGGATCTGCTGGAACTGGCCGCGAGCCTGGGCAGCGACGTCCCGTTTTTCCTTCTGGGAGGGCGTGCGCTGGGCGTCGGGCGGGGCAGCGAGGTTTACCCGCTGCCGGAGGGGCGCGGGACATGGGTGCTGGTGGTGGCGCCGCCGGTGGAGATTTCGACGCGCGAAGCCTACGCCGAGCTGGATACGGCTTTGACAGGATCTGGCGATGAACGTATCATGAATAGTTTCCAGTCCTGGCTTTGGAGCCAAGCTCTGGGCGCCGAGCAGATTCCCGAGGCGGGCGTTAACGACTTCGAGGCGGTAGTTTTCCGCCGTCACCCGGCTTTACGGGAAATCAAGGAAAAGCTCTACGCGACGGGTGCGTCCCAGGCTTTGATGACGGGCAGTGGCTCGGCGGTGTTCGGGCTTTACTCGACGCGCGGCCGGGCGGAGCGAGCCCGCGCAGCTTTTTCCGAAGCGAGCATGGTGACGTTGCTAGTGAGCCGCGCCCGCTACCAGAGCTGGTGGCGGTCGTGGCTGAGGCCTCACGTGGTCAGGGGGCGGCACTGGCCGCCACGGTCCCGATATAGCCGATGAACAGTATCAAGATATTCACGGGCAGCGCCAACCCGGCTCTGGCCCAGGAGATTTGTAACCATCTTGGTTGCGACCTCGGCAAGGCGGAGATCAGGCCGTTTGCCGACGGCGAAATCTACATTCAAATCCAGGAGAACGTCCGCGGGGCGGACGCCTTCGTGGTGCAGCCTACCTGCAAGCCGGTGGACCGGCATCTGGTGGAGCTGCTGTTGATGATTGACGCCCTGAAGCGGGCCTCAGCAGACCGCATCACGGCGGTGCTACCCTATTATGGTTACGCCCGCCAGGACCGCAAGGACAAGCCCCGGGTGCCGATCTCGGCCAAGCTGATCGCCAGCTTGCTGGAACGGGCCGGGGCGAACCGGATCCTGGCGCTGGATCTGCACGCGGCGCAGATCCAGGGGTTCTTCGACATCCCGGTGGATCACTTGTTCGCCACGCCGGTGACCATCGAGTACCTCAAATCGGTGCACACGCCGGAAACGGTGGTGGTTTCGCCCGATGCGGGGGGCGCGGAGCGGGCGCGAGCTTATGCCCGCAGGTTGAACGCGCCGCTGGCCATCATTGACAAGCGCCGGGTGCAGCCCAACGTGGCGGAAGTGATGCACGTGGTCGGGGAGGTCGAGGGCCGGGACTGCCTGATGGTGGATGATCTCATCGACACGGGTGGCACGCTGGTCAAGGGGGCGGAAGCGCTGCTGGCGCGCGGGGCGCGGAGTGTGCGCGCCTGCGCGACGCATGGCGTGCTCTCCGGCAACGCGGTCGAGCGGATCGCCGAATCGCCCTTGGTGGAGGTGGTCCTGACCAACTCGATCCCGCTGCCGGAACCTGCTCTGAAGTGCCCCAAGTTCCGGGTGCTTTCGGTGGCGCCCCTGCTGGCCCGGGCCATCCGTTCCATCCACGAGGAGACCAGCATCAGCACATTGTTCGTGTAACCGGCCCGAGGGCCGGCGGAGGCGGGTCGCGCAACCCACGATCGCGCGCAGGAGCGCGAAACGGACTTGCGCCGGCCGGCAGGAGAAGGCATGAGGAAGGATATTACGGTCGAAGCGGAGATACGCAACGAGCGCGGCAAGAACGAGGCGCGGCGGCTGCGCCAGCGCGGGCGCATTCCGGCCGTGCTTTACGGGGCTTACAAGGAGCCGGTGTCCCTGAGCGTGGACCCGGGGGAGGTGACGCGGATTCTGCACAGCCCCACGGGTCACAACACGATCTTCCAGTTGAACGTGCGGGAGGGCGAGTCCACGCTGGCCATGATCGTGGACTGGCAGTATCACCCGGTGACGGACAGGCTGCTGCACGTGGACTTCAAGCGCATAGACCCGTCGAGGAAAATCCGGGTCTCGGTGCCGGTGGTCACGCAGGGCGATCCGCGCGGGGTGAAGGAGCAGGGCGGGCTGCTGGAGATCGTGACCCGCGAGATCGAGATCGAGTGCCTGCCCGACGAGATTCCCGAGCATTTCACGGTGGATGTGACCCCGTTGTGGATCGGGCAGAACATCCGCGCGGGCGACATTCCGATGAGCGGATCCATGCGGCTGCTCAGCTCGCCGGATGCGGTGATCGCGCACGTCATCGCGCTGCGTGGCGCGACGACGGCGGCGCCCGAGGAAGCGGCCCAGGCTCCGGCGGCAGCCGAGCCCGAGGTCATCAAGAAGGGCAAGAAGGAAGAGGAGGAAGGCGAGGGCAAGAAGAAGTAGCCCGAGCCTGGCGGCGGCATGAGCGAGGCGGGGCCGGCCAGCCCGATCCTCAAGCCGGGGCGGTTTCTGATCGTGGGTCTGGGCAACCCCGGTCACCGCTACGAGCTGACGCCGCATAACATGGGCTTCATGGTGGTGGATCGCCTGGCCGCGAGCTGCGGCATTGCCGTCAACCAGCCGATGGCGCGTTCGCTGGTGGGTGAGGGACGCATCGGGGAGGCGACGGTGATGCTGGCCAAGCCGATGACGTACATGAACCTGAGCGGCGAAGCAGTGCAGGCCTTGATGGCGCGCAGGGGTTTCAGCCCGGCCGAGCTGATCGTCATCTACGACGATCACGATCTGCCCTGGGGATCGCTGCGGATCCGCAAGCGCGGCTCGGCAGGAGGCCATCACGGCATGGAATCCATCATCGAGGCCCTGGAGACCGAGGATTTCATCCGGGTGCGGCTCGGCATTGACCCTGGAGGGGACAGCCGTGCCGACCCGGAATTCCTGTTGTCGCCGATGGGGCAGCAGCAGCGAGAGCAACTGCCCGGCTTCCTGGACTACGCAGCCCAGGCGGTTGTGGCGATCATTTCCGAAGGCGTCGAAAAGGCCATGACGAAATTCAATCGTCGCGCCTTTGGTGAACGCGAAGAGGGAGAATGAGGACCTACGAGCAACTGTTCATCGTGCGGCCGGACGCTACCCAGGAGGAGATTGACGCTTACCTGGAGCAGATCACGGGGGTGATCACCAGCGCCGGCGGCAAAGTGGAGAAACTGGACAAGTGGGGGATCCGCAAGCTGGCCTACCCGGTGGAGAAACGGCACGAGGGCTACTACGTGCTGTTGCAGTACAGTTCGGGGCCGGATGTCGTCAAGGAGATCGAGCGCCGCTTCCGCGTTTCCGATCTGGTGCTGAAGTACCTGACGGTGCGGATTGACCAGAAACTGAAGTGGCTGGAGAAACGCAAGCGGCAGCGAGAACAGCGGGCCAAACAGAAGCCCGCAGCCGAGCCGGCGGCGATGCCCGGCGAACCGGTAGCGCAGGAGTGAGCCATGGCGGAGACCAAGGGAGGCAAACCGATCAGCGCATCGCAGCAGACCACGGGAACCGACAAAGCGGTAGTGACGCGCCGGCAGTTTTTCCGGCGCAAGAAGGTGTGCCGGTTCTGCGTGGAGAAGATCGACGACATCAACTACAAGGATGTGAAGCTGCTCAGCGCCTTCATCACCGAGCGCGGTCGCATCATCCCGCGGCGCTTGTCGGGGGTGTGCTCGCCGCACCAGCGACGGTTGAGCAACGCCATCAAGCAGGCGCGCAACATCGCGCTGCTGCCGTTCACCACGCGGTGAAGGAGAGGCGACCATGGAAGTGATCCTGAGGCAGGACATCGAGAAGCTGGGCAGCCGCGGGCAGATCGTGAACGTGGCCGACGGCTACGCGCGCAACTACCTGCTGCCGCGGAAGCTGGCCGTGCCCGCTACCGAGGCCAACAAGAAGATCGTCGAGCAGGAGCGGCTGGCGGCCCTGCGGCGGGAGGCGCGCGAGAAGGCGGAAGCCGAGGAGCTGGCGCGCATGCTGGGAGGGGTGACGGTGACCCTGCGCGAGAAGGCGGGCGAGCACGACCAGTTGTTCGGCTCGGTGACTGCGCTGCACATCGCGCAGGCGCTGGCCCAGCAGAACTTCCAGATTGACCGCCGCAAGATCCAGCTCGAGCATCCCATCAAGCAGCTCGGCGAGTACAAGGTGCCCATCCGCCTGCACCGCGAAGTCACGGTGGAGATCACGGTGCAAGTGCTCAAGGAAGAATAGCGGCGTGGCGGCGTGAGCCCGGACGCGAAATTCTTCGACCTGAGCGGGCAGACCGCGCTGGTGACCGGCGCAGCGCGGGGCATCGGGGAGGCTATCGCGCGGCGCCTGGCTGCGGCCGGCGCGCGAGTGGCGGTTTCCGACGTCGATCTGGAGGGGGCGCGCCTGGTGGCGGCCTCGATCAACGTGCATGCCGGGCCCCAGGCGATGGCCGTGTTCCTGGACGTGACCCACTACGGTTCGGTCACGGCGGCGGTGGCCGAGGTGCTGGAACGCACGGGGCGGCTGGACATTCTGGTGAACAACGCCGGGATTGCGGGGCGCGCTGCGCCCTTGTGGGAGCAGACCGACGAGGACTGGCAGCGCGTGATCGCCATCAACATGACCGGCGTGTTCTACTGCTGCCGGGCGGTGATCCCGCACATGCGGGAGCGGCGCTACGGGCGCATCGTCAACATCGCTTCCATTGCGGGCAAGGAAGGCAATCCGAACATGACCGCCTACTCGGCCAGCAAGGCGGGCGTGATCGGGTTCACCAAGGCGCTGGCCAAGGAAGTGGCGCTGGATGGCATCTGCGTGAACGCTGTCACGCCCGCGGTGGTGCGTACACCGATTCTCGAGCAGCTTACGCCCGCGCAGATCGAGTACATGACCTCACGCATCCCGATGAAGCGGACCGGGACGCCGGAAGAGATCGCCGCCGTGGTTCACTTTCTGGCCAGCCCGGACTGCTCGTTCGTGACCGGGCAGGTGTACGACGCGAGCGGCGGCCGGGCGACCTACTGATGCTGGCAAGCCCTGAGGACTACGGCCGGGCGTCCGTGCTGGAGTTGCTGCGGGCGGCAGCCCGGGGCCAGGTGGGTCTGGACCAGAGGTGGCTGCGGGCCATTCTCGAGCGGGGAGAAGCCTGCGCACCCGATCTGCTCGCGTTCCTTCAAGACGAGGATCCCCGGGCGCTGTTCGATCTGCGCGAAGACGTGCTCCACATCGCCCGGCACTTCGCGTCGCCGGCGATGCTGCCGGTCTTGACCGAGCTGGCGCGCAGCTATGCGGGCGAGGAATGGCCCGACGAGCTGGCAGAGGCGTTCCGGGCGATCGGGGCGCCGGCTGTGGAACCGTTGCTCGAGCTGCGGCGTGGCATGGCATTCACCTACGAGGTGGACAGCGTACTGGCCACCCTGGGCGTGCGTGATCCCAGGATCCTGGAAGCGTTGCTG
>JBMFPL010000111.1:0-9193 GCA_049969115.1 Bryobacteraceae bacterium
TCCTGGTAAGGCAGTCTGCCAACCTGGTTATCGCCGGCAGGCTGGTTCAGGATCTGATCGTGACGAACGGCATGATCCAAACCAGCCCGGCGCCTTTCCCGAGCGTCGCGTTCTCTACGCTGGCCATGCCGGGCGGGCTGCCACCTGGCGCCGGGGCGATCACGCAGGGAGGGGATCGCACGACGGTAGACTGGGCTGCCCTGAAGCAAAACGCGCTCCGGCTCCAGAAGCCCGAGCTCGGTTCGCAGGCGGCCTGCTGCAACGCCGCGGCCTCGGATGGTGGCGTTCCGGCCGCGGTTTTCACGCTCGAGATCCTGGTGGGAGAGGAAGGCAAGGTGCGCGAGGTCAAATACGCGGGCGCGCAGCAACCGGATTCTCTGGATCGCGTGATGGAGGCTGCCCGGGGCTGGGAGTTCCGCCCGTTCCTCGTTGACGGAAAGCCCAGGACGCTGACCGCGCGAATTCCGTTCACCATTACCAGGGCCGGCCAGGTTTTCTCTCCCGTGTTTTGAGCGTGCAGCGCGCTTGGGCAACCTCTTATGTCGGCAGGACCTGCTAGTCGAATCTTTCGCACGGGAGTGGGTCACTAGCCTTTTGAGAACCCGGGACGGCTATGAAGCTAACCGTCGCGGTTGGCTTCGGCGATTTTGGGGTGACGGGAAGCTGGAAGCTCGCCGGCGCGAACCTGAGGCACGGTCCGCCGGCCTCGGACTACGGCGTCGAAGGAGGGCGAATAACCGCGCGGCTTCATGCCTCGTCGGCGGATGCGGAGGCCGGCGCCTGCTCAGTTGCGCCGGCGGGACCGACAGGCAGGCTCACCGTAAAAGTGCTTCCCTTTCCCACTTCGCTCTGCACGCGGATGTCGCCGCCGTGCTTGGTGACGATCCCGTAAGCGATGGAGAGCCCAAGCCCCACGCCCTTGCCGCTGGGCTTGGTGGTGAAGAAGGGATCGAAGATGCGCCCCAGCTTGTCGGGCGGTATGCCGCAGCCCGTGTCGGTGACGCTCACTTCCACAAAGCCGCCCGGCGTGGCGCGCGAGGTGAGCGTGATGGTTCCCTTTTCCTCCATGGCCTGGACGGCGTTGAGCAGCAAGTTCATGAAAACTTGCTGGAGCTGGCCGCGGTCGCCCATCACGCGGGGAAGGTTCGGGTCCAGGTCTTTCACGACGGTAATGTTGAAGAACATGGACTGGCGCGCCACCAGGGCCAACGTTTCCTCGACGACGCGGTTCAGATCCAGCGGCTCGACGTGAGGCTCGCTCTGCCGGGCGAACTCGAGCAGGCCACGGACAATGTTGCGGCAGCGCTCGGCCTGACGGACGACTTCCTCCAGGTTCTCGCGTGCGGGATCGCCCGGCTGGAGGTCCTCGAGCGTAAGGGCGGTCAAGGCCAGTACGGCCCCCAACGGGTTGTTAATCTCGTGCGCGACGCCGGCCGAGAGCTTGCCCAGCGAGGCCAGTCGCTCGGCCTGGGCGATGCGGTCGTGCATGGCCACCAGCTCTTCGGTTCGCTGCCGGACCTTTTCTTCCAGGGTGCGGCCCCACTCTTCCAGGTCGCTGCGCATCTTGCGCAGGCTGGCGAGCATGGCGTTGAACGACTCAGCGAGCATGGCCAGCTCACCGGTGGAGTGCACCGTGACCCCCTGATCGAACTGGCCCGCGGCGATCTTGCGCGTGGCCTGGACCAGCTCCTCGATGGGGCGCGTGATACTGCCGATGATGTAGTAAGTGATGGCGGCGATGAGCAGGAAGCCGATGCTAGCGATGGCGAAGAAGGACAGGATGACGCGGTCGCGGATCGAAGTGTAAGCTTTCTCCAGCAATCCCACGTAGAGCATCCCCACCACCCCTCCGGCCGGGTCGCGCAGCGGCTCGTAGGCGCTGATATACCAGTCGTTGACCACGAAGGCGCGCCCGCGCCACGCCCCGCCGCCCTCGAGCACCGCGCGGTAGACTTCCTCGGAGACGCGCGTGCCGATGGCTCGCTGGCCGTCCCGGCCCTTCACGGTGGTGGCGATGCGCACATCTGCCTGGAACAGCGTGACGGCGCCTACGTCCTTGCCATCGAAGCGCTCGCCCTTGAAGACCAGCTCCCAAACGCGGTCCACCATTCTGTAATCGCGGTTGAGCAGGATGCCCCCGTAGAGGGCGCCGATGGGCTGGCCGTCCAGCCCGCGGACCGGAGCCGCGCTCATCAGGAGCAGGCCCGAGGTCAGCTCGCCCTCGGGAGCGGGGCGGGCGCGTTGGGTGGGCACCAGGCGGATGCGCGCCCGTTGGGCCAGAGCCGGATCCTCGGCCGCCAGGAAAGCCAGAGGTGCGACGATGGCACCGCCCACGGCCCGGCCCGCCAGCACCGAGCGCACCGGCCCCAGCCAGGAAACGTCATCACCCGCCCCCGCAGTTCGCGTGGTGCGCAGGAGCACCCGGCCAGAGGCCCCGGCCAGGCTCAGAAAATCGAAATTGCCCTGAAGCCGCACACTATCCAAGTAAGCCCGGAGACCCTCCACGTTGTCCGTGGCCAGGTAGCGTCCGATCGTGCTGCCGGATGCGGCCAGGGTCACCGTGCGGTGGACATCCTCGGCCTGATGCTGGTAAATGGTGCGCGCCATGGCCATGCTGTGGTCCACCATGCGGCGCGCCTGGGCCATGATCGTGGTGCTGACGATCCAGGAACCGACGATGGAGGTGGTCAGCCCGCCGATGAACAGGATCACCAGATAGCTGGAGATCAGCCGCGCCTTGATGCTCAAGAATCGTGACCGCAGCCTGACCTTCATGGCAGGGCTGGATCAGCGAAGCAGATCGCGACCGCTCGCGGAAGCGCACTGGGCGCCTTCCTCGAGCGGACGGGCGGCGGGCAGGCGCACGCGGAAGGTGCTTCCCTGGCCCGGTTGGCTGGCGACCTCGATGCGTCCGCCCAGCTCGGCGACGATGCGCTTGACGATGGCCAGTCCCAGGCCGGCGCCGGGCTTACCCTGGAGGCCGGGCTGGCGGACACGGAAGTACTCATCAAACAAAAATGGCAAATATTGTTTCGGTATCCCCACCCCCGTGTCGCTTACCTCCAGCTCCACTTCCCCGTTGACCCGCCGCGCGGCGACTCGGACCCCTCCGCCCGGTCGGTTGTACTTGATGGCGTTGCTGACCAGGTTCTCCAGCAATACCCGCAAGCAGACCGGATCGGCCAGGCAGGAGCACTCGCCCGGCGCGGCCTCCGCCTCCATGACGATTCCTTCCCGCTCGGCCAGCGGCCTGCACTCCTCCAGCACCGAGGCGATCAGAGGACCCGGCTCCACAGGCACGCGCTGCTGCGCCAGGCACTGGCCTTCGATGGCCGACAGCGTCAGCCAGTTGCGGATGAGCGCTAGCATCTCCTCGACCCGCTTCAGGCAGCGGTCGTACCATTCGCGGCGGCGCGCCGCCCCCTGCGGATCGTCCTCGAGCTGGCGCAGCACGTTCAGGTACTGGTGGACCGCAGCCAGCGGCGTCTGGAGCTGGTGGGAAACGAAGGTGACGAAGCGGCGGCGCAGCAGCTCGCGTTCCAGCTCCTGCCGGCGGGCCTCCAGCATCAGGCGGCGCCGCTCCAAGCCCCGCTGCACGATCAGACGCAGCTCGTCGGGCGAGAACGGCTTGGGCAGGAAGTCATAAGCGCCCGCCTTCATCGCCTCCACTGCGGTGTCAATGGTCGCGTAGCCGGTGATGACCACAATGACCGCAGCGGGGTCACTTTCCAGCACCCGGGCGATCACCTCGATGCCGCTGATGCCCGGCATCTTGAGGTCCGCGATCACCAGATCGGGCTTGAGCCGCTGCACTCCCTCGAGGCCGCCGGCGCCATCTTCGAAGGCTTCTACCCGGTAGCCGGACTTGGCCAGGATCTTGGTGCAGGAAAGTCGCATCGCCGCGTCATCGTCAATCACGACGATACACGGCTGCGGGCTGGTGGGGGCGACGTTGCTCATCCCGGTCGCGCTATGCCGCCCTGTGAACTGCGCAGGGCCTTTTCGATGGTTTCAAAAAAGGCGGCCACATCCAGGGGCTTGGTGACGTAGTAGTCAGGCCGGATCATTTCCACCTCGCGGGCCATGGGGAACAACTGATCGGGCGGTTCCTGGACGGAAGAGACCATGACCACGGGGATGTGCCGGAAGTCGCGGTACTCGTCCCCCCACTTGATAGCCTGGTTGACGCCGTAGCCCTCGGTGCAGCACTCCATCATGATGTCCAGCAGGATCAGATCGGGGCGGCAATCGGCCAACCGCGCCAGTCCTTCCTGGCCGGAGGCAGCCTCGAACACCGCGAAGCCCCGGCTTTCCAGCAGGGCGCGGGTGGAAGCGCGGAAATCATCGTCGTCGTCAATGATCAGGATTCTGGGAGCCTCGGCCACAAACCCTCCGCGCCGCCGGCAAGCGGCGAACACGATCATCGGATCTTGGAATCCGAAGTAGTAATATACTCCCCTGGTGGCCCGCGGACAAGTTGCCGGCTCCGAATCCTCTTGCGGGGCTGTCCGGGACGGTGAGAAGATGCCTGTTCGGAGGTTTCCATGAAGAGTTTGCGACTCGGGCTCGCCATTCTCCTTTCCTGCTTCCTGACCACCGCTGCCCTGGCGCAGCAGGCGCGCAAAAAGGTCCTTTACATCGGCCAGAGCAAAGGCTTCCAGCACGACACGGTATCGTACGCCGCGGGCACCATCTGGAAACTAGGCAGGGAGACCGGGCTCTGGGACACCTACATCCGCACTGACTGCCAGCTCGTCACCAAACAGAAGCTGACCGGCAACGCGAAGAACCTGAATTTCTTCGATGTGGTCGTCTTCTACACCACTGGCGAGCTGGACATGGATGACCAGCAGAAGGCCGACCTGCTCTCGTTCATCCGCGATGACGGCAAAGGTTTCCTCGGCATACACTCCGCCACCGACACCTTTTACAAGTGGCCCGCTTACGGGGAAATGATCGGCGGTTACTTCGATCATCATCCATGGAATGTTTTCGATGCCCCGCTGATCGTCGAGGATCCCGACTTCCCCGGCATGAAGTACCTGCCCCGCGCCTTCACCATCAAGGACGAGATCTACCAAGTGCGCGATTTCTCCCGCGAGCGGGTGCGCGTGCTGGTGAGGCTGGATGAAACCAAGCTGGACTACAGCCGGCCCAACATCCGGCGGGCGGACAAAGACTTCGCCGTCATCTGGGCGCGCAACTACGGCAAGGGCCGCGTGATTTACAACGGCCTGGGCCACACCGAGATCGTCTGGGATCACCCCGGCATCCAGAAGATGCTTGTGGAGCACATGAAATGGCTGATGGGAATGATTCCCGGCGACGCCACCCCGCGGCCGCGTCCCGCGCAGTAATCACCGGGCTCGCCTTCGCAACGTGGCTGGCTGGCGCCGCCGTCCGCCGCTACGGCGTCTTCGAAGCCGTCTTCACGGCCGCGCGCGACTACGCGGATCCCTTGGAGGCTGGCGTCACGGTCGAGTTTACGGGACCGGACGGGGCCCGGGAGATCGTGCCTGCCTTCTGGGACGGGGGGCGCACGTGGCGCGTGCGCTTCTGCCCGGAAAAGACCGGTCTGTGGAAGTACCGCTCACGCGCCGCCGACCCAGGCGATCACGGTCTTCACAACCGGACGGGCGCCTTCCGCGTGGCGCCCGCCGGCGGCCGCAGTGAGCTGGCTCGGCGTGGCGCGCCGCGCCTTTCCGCCAACCGCCGCTTCTTCGTTCACGCGGACGGGAAGCCATGGTTCTGGCTGGGTGACACCGCCTGGAACGGCGCCCTGCTTTCCACGGACGAAGAATGGGACCGCTACCTCCGAGACCGCGTGGCCAAGGGATTCACGCTCGTCCAACTCGTGCTCACGCAATGGCGCGCCGGCCGCAGCGACGAGCGCGGCCAGGTGGGTTTCACCGGAACCGATCGCATCCAAATCAACCCGGCCTTTTTCCAGCGCATGGACGGCAGGATCCGCGCGGTGAACGACCACGGACTGGTGGCTGCGTGCGTGCTCTTGTGGGCCCTCACCTCCAAAGACCGCGAAAGCCCGGGCGAGGTTCTGCCCGAGCACCAGGCCATCGTGCTGGCTCGCTACATGGTAGGGCGCTACAACGCGTTCGCCGTCGTCTGGCTGCTGGGAGGCGACGGCGACTACCGCGCAGAGAAGGCCGAACGCTGGAAAACCATCGGGCGGGCGGTGTTCCCCAATGGGTTCCCGCGGCGACCGGTGACGCTTCATCCTCGCGGGATGCAAGACCCTTGGCCCGGGCTCGCCGACGAGCCCTGGCTGGACTTCCTGATGTACCAGAGCGGCCACGGCAACAACGCGAAGAAGTGGGAGTGGAACGCCACGCAGGGCTGCGCGGTGGGTTGGAAACTGAAGCCTCCGCGCCCGGTCATTGACGGTGAGATCAACTACGAAGGCCATCTGGACTACCACACCGGCCAGCCCATTGCTGACGCGCAGGTTCGCCGCGCCGCCTACTACAGCCTGCTCGCTGCCCCGCCCGCGGGCGTCACCTACGGCGCGCACGGGATCTGGCCCTGGACGCGCAAAGCGGAGACGCCGCTCGATCACCCGCGCAGCGGGATGGCGCGGCCCTGGCAGGAATGCCTCGATTACCCCGGCGCGCACCAGATGCAAGTGCTGCGGCGCATCTTCGACTCACTCGAATGGTGGAAGCTGCGTCCGGACCGGTCGCTGCTGGCCGAGGATCCCAGGGATCCCGAGTTCCGCAGCTACATCATGCCGGCTCGCTCAGAAACCGGCGAGTTCGCCCTGATCTACCTTCCCGGCAATCCCGAAGTCAAGCTGAACCTGAACCGCTTCCGGCGCGCTGTCGAGGCCGTGTGGCTCGATCCACGCACCGGCGAGCGCCGCTCCGGCCGCCACCTCCAACCCGCGGCGGAACTCACGCTGAAACCCCCGACCGAGGGCGACTGGCTGCTGTTGCTGCGCGAGCGCTGAGCCGCAGGGAACCGTGACGCTGTGACGTCGTCCGCGGGTCATGTCCCTGTGCAGCACCGCTGCTTGCCAAGCATGCCATGGAATTCTCACTGGCGCGAGGCGGCCGATGATCTTTGTCGAGCGAGTCAAGCTGAAGAACTACAAGAGCATCGCTGCCTGCGACGTAGAACTGCGGTCCCTGACGTTTCTGGTAGGACCCAACGGCTCGGGCAAGAGCAATTTCCTGGTTGCCCTGCGTTTCGTGCCGGACGCTCTCCGGACTTCGCTGGAACATGCGTTAGGCGACCGTGGCGGCGCCAACGAAGTACGGCGACGAAGCAGCGGCCATCCGACACACTTCGGAATACGCCTCGATTTCCGGTTGAGCGAGGGGCGAGTCGGGCATGACGCATTCGAGATCGCCGCCCAGGCGCATGGTGGGTTCGAAGTGCGCCAGGAAGAATGCTCGGTTTCCAGGCCGCGACCGGGGAGATTTCGCCTCCGCAAAAGGGAATTACAGTACGCCGAGCCCCGCGGCCAGCGGCGGCGAAGGACCGGCTTTACCTGGTCAGCGCTTCAGGTTTTCTCGAGTACAGGGAGGTCTACGACGCCCTCTCGCGGATGGGCTTTTACAACCTCAATCCTGACCGCATTGGTGAATTGCGGGACCCACATGTGGGCGATTTGCTGGAGAGAGACGGCAGCAAGCTCGCCAGTGTGCTCTGGCAGCTCGAGTCCCGCGCGCCTGAAAGAAAGAGCCGGATCGAGGAGTACCTGTCTCGGCTCGTTTCCGGGTTTGGAAGGTGTGGACGTCATCGAGCTGGGATCCAAGGAAACGCTGGAGTTCAAACAAACCGTGCACGGGGCAAGGCACGCGTGGCGGTTTCTCGCGGCCAACATGTCGGATGGAACATTGCGCGCCCTAGGCATCCTCGTTTGCCCGTTCCAATCAGGCAACTCCGATTTCCCGAGAGTGCCCCTAGTGGGGATCGAAGAACCCGAGGTTGTCCTGCACCCCGCAGCCGCAGGAGTCTTGTTGGAGGCCCTGCGCGAAGCCAGCGCCTCCACCCAGGTGTTGGTTTCCAGCCACAGCCTTGACCTTTTGGATAGTCCGGAATTACCGACGGAGGCCATCCTGGCTGTGGAAGCCGAAAAGGGTATCACCAGGATCGTTACCGTTGATGAGGCCGGACGCTCGGCTTTGTGCGATCGGCTTTATACATCGGGAGAGCTACTTCGCCTCAACCACTTACAGTCTGACCGCACGACCGCACAACCTCATCCGAGCCAGTTGAGGCTCTCTGATTGGGGTGGGGAACCCGGTGTCCGACCGTATCGCTTGCGTGGTCGAGGGACACGGCGAAGTGGATTCCGTGCCCATTGTGCTGCGCCGCATCGCCGAAATGGTTGGACCGGGGCTAGGGCTCGACATCCCACGCCTCCTGAGATACCCGAAGCAGCAGTTGCTGAAGCCGGGCTCGTTTGAGCGCGTTGCTGTGTCAGCCTCGGGCAAGGCAGGTCAGAACGACGCCGTTATGGTCGTTCTAGACGCGGACAACGACTGCCCGAAGGATCTGGCAGCCGAGCTCCCCGAGAGGATGCGCCGGGCGGTTGGTCATGGGCCTCATGCTGCGGTGATCGCCAGGCGGGAATTCAAGGCTTGGTTCATTGCCGTCGCTGAGTCGTTGAGCAAGCGGTGGGGCATGCACTGCGATCTCTCGGCGCCCGAGGATCCGCAAAGTCTTCAAGGGACCAAAGAGTAGCTGGCGCGGCATCGCACTCCCTCCACCAACGCCCCGACCGTCGACCAAACCGCCTTCTCGTCCATCGTCAACTTCGAACTCGCCCGGAAACGGTCCCCTTCGTTCGACAAGTTTTACCGTGAAGTGCAACGCCTGATGTTGACAGCCGGCGGCACCGGAGTTCGATGACTCGCTGCGGCCACCCTGCGGGCCGGCCAGCGGCGGCTTTGGGACAATAACGGGCTGAGCATGCGACCGAAAGCCCTGCACACCGCCGGCCCCTCGGTTCTGCTGCTGGCCCTCAATTTCGCCATCTGCCGCGAGCTGTTCTGGACCGAATACCTGCGGCATATGGGCTCGATTGAAGCGGCCTATATCGGACTTGCCCGTTACATCGTCCAGAACTGGCGCGATCTGAGCTGGTTCCCGCTGTGGTATGCCGGGATTCCCTTTCAGAACGTTTACCCGCCGTTGCTGCCCCTGCTGGTGGCGATTTTCGCCGCGGCCG
>JBMFPL010000112.1:0-9136 GCA_049969115.1 Bryobacteraceae bacterium
CCATCAGCGCTCAGGGTAGCGCGAGCAGGGGGGCGTCAGACAAACGCGGTCGGGCAGAAAAACAAAACCGCCGCCCCGCGTGGGGCGGGGCGGCGGCAAAGCGCGAGCCGCAGCGTTCGCGGCTCAGTAATCCATGTCGGAGTGAGACGGGCCGGCGGGCTCCTTCTTCTTCTCGGGGATCTCGGCCACCAGCGCCTCGGTGGTCAGCATGAGGCCGGCGATGGAGGCGGCGTTCTGGAGCGCGGTCCGGGCCACCTTGGTCGGGTCGATCACGCCAGCCTGCACCAGGTCCTCGTAGACGCAGGTCTCGGCGTTGAACCCGAAGTTGGGGTTGTCGCTGGCCTTGATCTTCTCGACCGCGATGGCGCCTTCATAGCCGGCATTGGCTACGATCTGGCGCAGCGGCTCCTCGCAGGCTCGCTTCACGATGTCCACGCCGATCTGCTCGTCACCCTCCATCTTCAGACTGGCCAAGGCCTGGGAAGCGCGCAGCAGAGCCACGCCGCCGCCGGGCACGATGCCTTCCTCGACCGCGGCACGGGTGGCATGCAGAGCATCCTCGACCCGCGCCTTCTTCTCCTTCATCTCGGTCTCGGTGGCAGCGCCCACACGGATCACGGCCACGCCGCCCGCCAGTTTGGCCAGCCGCTCTTGCAGCTTCTCACGATCGTAATCCGAGGTGGTCTCCTCGATCTGCGCGCGGAGCTGCTTGATGCGACCCTCGATGGCCTTCTGGCTGCCGGCCCCATCTACGATGGTGGTGTTGTCCTTATCCACCACAACGCGCTTGGCGCGGCCCAGATCCTCGAGCCTCACGCCCTCCAGCTTGATGCCGGTCTCCTCCATGATGGCCTTGCCGCCGGTCAGGATGGCGATGTCCTCCAGCATGGCCTTGCGCCGGTCACCGAAGCCAGGGGCCTTCACCGCGCAGGCCATGAGCGTGCCGCGCAGCTTGTTGACCACGAGCGTAGCCAGGGCCTCGCCCTCGACCTCCTCGGCGATGACCAGCAGCGGCTTGCCCGAGCGCGCGATCTGCTCGAGCAGCGGCAGCAGGTCCTTCATGTTGGAGATCTTCTTTTCGTGGATCAGGATGTAGGGCTCCTCCAGCACGCACTCCATCCGCTCAGGATCGGTGATGAAGTACGGCGACAGGTAGCCACGGTCAAACTGCATGCCCTCGACCGTGTCTAGTTCGGTGTGCATGGTCTTGGATTCCTCGACCGTGATCACACCGTCCTTGCCCACTTTCTTCATGGCCTCGGCGATGATGCGCCCGATGTTCATGTCGCCGTTGGCCGAAATGGCGGCCACCTGGGCGATCATGTCGCCGGAGACGGGCTTGGAGAGCTTCTTGATCTCCTCGACCACCACCTCGACCGCCTTCTCGATGCCGCGCTTCAGCGCCATTGGATTGGCCCCAGCGGCCACCGCCTTGACCCCCTCTCGGTAGATGCACTGCGCCAACAGGGTCGCTGTGGTGGTGCCGTCGCCAGCCACGTCCGAGGTCTTGGAAGCAACCTCGCGCACCATCTGCGCGCCCATGTTCTCCAAGGGATCCTTCAACTCGATCTCCTTGGCCACCGTCACGCCGTCTTTGGTGATGGTGGGACCGCCAAACTTTTTCTCCAGAACGACGTTGCGGCCCTTGGGACCCAGCGTCACCTTGACGGCATCAGCCAGTTGGTTGACGCCCCGCAAAATCGCCTGACGGGATGCTTCGCTGTAAACAATCTGCTTGGCTGCCATCTTCCATCCTCCTTCGCGAGAAAACCTACGCCTTGGCAGGCTCGCCCTCGATCACGCCGAGAACTTCATCCTCGCGCATGATCAAGTACTCGACGCCATCGAGCTTGATCTCGTTGCCCGAGTACTTGCCGAACAGCACACGGTCGCCCACCTTCACGTCCAGGGGAACCAGGGTGCCGTTCTCGAGGCGCTTGCCACGGCCAACCGCGATCACCTCACCTTCCTGCGGCTTTTCCTTGGCCGTGTCAGGAATGATGATTCCGCCCTGCACCTGCTCCTTCTCTTCGATGCGTTTGACCACGATGCGATCGTAGAGCGGACGAATGTTCATGGGCCGAATCCTCCAGTTTGTCGGTGGAATTCAGAATTGGGATGCCAAGTCGGCTCGGTGCCGACTCTCAACCTTCATTAATAGCACTCTCGCTCGAGGAGTGTCAACTAGCTCGCGCAAGTTGTTGAAATAAAAAGGGAAGCTCGTTACGACTGCAACCAGGCATCCCGCGATAGCGTGGCATGGTCCCACAGGCCTTCCTGTTGCACCCGCACGTGCGATGCCTTCCACGATGCGAGCACCCGCTCCGCTGAGGCTTTGCGCCCGCTGCCGTCAACGGCTCCGGCCAGCACGATCCGCCTCGGGCCCACCAGCTCGCCGATTTGCGGCAGGTCGGCCTCGCGCAGAATTCCCGGCACGAAGTTGGAAAAGCTGCGCGCGTAGTTCTCCGTTTCCACCAACTCGCGCAAGCTCACCAGGCAGCCGGCCAAGTAAAGTTTCTCGATCCTGGCATCCAGCGCCGCCGCGCACAAGGCGGGAACGCCGAGGTGCCCGCGAGCGGCCAGCCAGACGGGCCTGGCGCGCGTGCTCGTGTGAGCGGCTAAAGCAGCGGTCACAGCCAGGATGTCACTCGTCCTCTGGCCCAACAGGGGGCGGCCCAGAATCAGCGAAGCCCAGGCCCAATGCTCCTCGTCGGCGTGCCAGCGCGCGTAGCCGGCCGCGCCGCGGGCGAATTCGGGAGTGAGGTCCCCGATGCCCCGCAAATCCGGTGCACAGACGATGTAGCCTTCGAGCGCCAAAGACGGATAGAGATCTCCCTCTCGCCACCTGGCGTTTCGTCCGGTAGGATCCAACACCAGGAGCACCGCTTTGGGAGTGGAATGGTTGTGCGGAACGAAGAGCCAGGCCGGGACCCAGACATGAGGCGCAGAAGCGACTTCGACAGCCTCGATGTCCAGACCGTCCAGCAGCGCCTTGCCCAGAACGCGGAACTGGGTGGGCGTCGGCGCGCGGTCCAGCGCCAAAAGGCGGGACAGGTCGCTCCTGGTTGGTCGCCGGCGAGGGAGGCTACGCGCCGCATCGCGGGTGATTTCGAACGGCGTCTTGCTTGCAAAATCTCTGACCACGCTGCCCGTGGACGAAACCCAAAGCTGCTGGTCGAGTTCCGGCTGGGTCGGCGGCTCCCGATCCACCGGGCGGTTCTCACCTTTGAGCCAGCGGTTGAACCAGTGATAGATCTTAAGGCGCGTGTCGTAAGCCAGCGCGTGAGGCAGCGGGGTGGAGGTCCAGGCGAGCTGGTCTGCGGCGCCGAGAATCTCATAAACCCTCTTGAGTTTCTCGAACTCCTCCAGCCCGCTGGAAAGATAGTTGCTCGAGTACGTGCCGAAAAAGTCTTTCTCGCTCACGCTGACGAGCAGCGGCTTGGGAGCTAGAGGATAGAGTAAGTCCCAGCGGTCAAGACCGACCGGGGCCGAGGCGATCAGGTTCTGCTCGGCGTCGTCGGTGGAGCCGGGCGGATCGAAATTGCGGCAAGCGAAATTCTCCGTGTTTCCGCTCGCTACAGCCGCTGCTGCAAGGCGATCGTCTACGCAAGCCAAAAGCATGGTGAGCGTACCCCCGCCCGACTGGCCGGTGGATGCGAGGCGCCGAGGGTCCACCAGGGGATGGGACGCAAGAAGGTCCAGGCTGCGCACCGCATCCCACACTTGCCAGCGCGTGGCCGTATCGCCGATCAAGAGCATTTGTCTTCCGGGAACCGTGTGCTCATCATCGGCCGAACCGAGACGGGTCCGGGCGCCTGAAGCATCCAGGTAATGTATTCGCTCGCCCTGGCCCATGGGATCGAAGGCCAGCACGAGGTAGCCAAGCTGGGCCAGCCCCTGGCAACACCGCTGGTACGGTTCGGCCGCCTTGCCGTTCAAGGCATGGCCCATCTGGAAGAGCACGCCCGGCAGTGGTGGTTTGGCCGCGCGCGGTACGTAGAGGTTCGCCGAAACGATGACGCCCGGGCGGCTTTCGTAAACCACTTTCTCCAGGCGATAACCCGGTCGCTCGAACGAACCGACCACCCGGGCGTTCAGCGGGGTGCGCTCCGGCATTCCTCCGACCAGTTTCCAGAATGTTTCCCGGATCCACGCCTGCCGGCGGCGCACATCCCCTGGCGTTCTCAGGGCAGCCAGTTGGCGGTTCCGCCGCTGCCACGCTTCGGCGGCCAGTGATCGAAGATAGTCCGGCAAGCAACGCGCATACTCACGGTAGATAGGCCGGGCAGCGGGCGGCACCGGCTCGAGTCCCTCGGTTGACGCGCAAATGGCGGCTGTGGATAGGAACGCCCTTCGAGTCACACGAGTAGTGTAGCCAAGCCCGGGCAAGGCCTGATCAACAGGGTCCCAAGGTCGCGTTCAGCGGGGTCGAGCGCCCGGTTGGGGATAAGTCACAGGGGCGCGCAGACGAGGCAGCCTTTGCAACTTGCGGAGGTGCTCGGGCGAACTGGCCGGCGAGTGGCGCTCCTCCAGTTTGGGTGGCGGCGCCGGCTTCCGGAGCAACAGGGCGGGATCAGGCTTTTCGGGTGGGACAATCGGCATGGGCGGCCTCCGAGGAGTTAACTTCTGATTTTTGCCGCCGCCCCCAACCACGCGGGGGCTGCGAGCCTGGCCTCCCAGTTCCACCTCTTCATCGGCCAGCCATTCCAGCAGCGGATTTTTCTTGTGCTTTTCCAAGTTCGCCATTGGCAAGCCTCCTTGGCTAAGCAAGCTTATCGGCTGCCGCGGGAGGTCCCATGCCCAACCCTCTCGCGGCGAGGCCGCGTTCTGCTTCGATTCTAGGGCGGAACCGCCCTACTGGCAAGTGAAACCGAACGCCTGCCGGCTCGAACCGGGGGTAGCGGGCCGCGCGGCCGACCGAAGCAGGCTTTCCCGGGAATTCGTACCATCGGCGTCGCAGAGCCCCACTCGGTCTGCGCCCTTCCCGATGCGGCGGGGTAGCGCCTGGCAGCTAAAGGGCGCACCCAAGCGGCCGCCCAGATCGGCAGGTTAGCCTAGGGGCGCTTCACCTGGTTCTGGGCAGGCTGCACGGATCCTCGCATTTTCGGGCAATCAGTGCTCTGGAGGTAAGCTGGGCCTCCCTCTAAATCCGTGGCGTGAGGCTTGAGGTCGAGAGCGAGCAAGCGCCGGGCTTGGACCGCAGGCATTCGCCTCCGGACCTGCCCGCGGCGAGGGGTTCGCGGGCGGGCCGCCCAACGGGTCCTCGAGGAGGAGAAAGCCGGCCAGCGGTCGCGACTCAAGTCAGCGCAGGCGCCCGCGGATCGGGCGCAAAGCGGGTGCGTGTGAGCGACCATCCGCCCATCGGCTGAAGACCAACGGCCTCACGGTGGAGGCGCGGGAACTGGTATCCCTCGCGCCCTGGAGGTCTGAGAAGTGCGCCCTCCGCCCTGGCCCAGCGGCGCCTCCGGTCAGTTGAGACGCCGGACGGAGCCTTCGGCTCGGTCTGGCTTTTGCAAGACGGCTTTCCAACCGCACGGCATCCGCGCCGAATTACTGACTACCCGCGGAAAGGCGACGGTTCAACTCTATCCAGGCGCGTTCTCCGAACTGGAGCTTCACGCGTTCGCGTCCCAGGTCGCGTGGGTCCGCTGCTCTCGGCCCGCGCTTCTGAAGGCAGCGCTCGAGAAGGGCGGCCGCCTCCTTGTCTTCGGCATCGAGTTCCAGGACGCGGCGGAAATACTCCGCGGCCGCCTCAAAGTCGCTTCGTTTCCATAGCATCAAGGCAACGTTGAAGTTGTAGTCGCTGTCACCAGGGTCTCCTTGCAGAGCTTTCATGAAGCTCTGCAAGGCCTCTGGCCGGTTACGCCTGGCTTGGACTACGCCCAGATTGTTGAGCACCTCGTTAAGCGGCAGCCGGGCGGCCAGGCCCTCGAAAACCGCCTCGGCCGCCGCAAACTCGCCCGCATAATATCGGCATAGTCCCAGTAAAAACTGGGCCCGCCAGTACTGCCTAGAGCCTGGGCGCACTCTTTCGAGCCATCCCGCCGCGAGCCTGTACTGCTTCCGTTCGAAGTTCAGTCGGCCGAGTTCGAAACTGGGCGACGAAAAGCCCGGAGCCAGGCGCGCCGCTTGTGTCAGAAAACGGTGCTTTTGCTCCGGGGTGTCCGCGAGCAAGCCGCGGACGTAGTTCTCCAGGGCGTCGAGCCGGACGGGAGAGTTTTCCCGGAGAAAATCTTCCAACCGCGGCGCTGTGCCGGGGGCGAGACGCTCGAGGATCTGCCAGGCCAGCCGGTGTTGCAGCTCGGAAAGCTGTGATAGCGGACCCTGCTCGACGCCGCAGCTCTCCAGTTGCATGGGTGCCAGCTTCAAGCACGCGGCCTCCAAGCGGATGGTGGCGCGCGGTTCAGGAGGCGCGGCATCGCCCGGGGCCGTGAGCCCGAATTCGCCGTACACCGCGACGGTTGCATCGAGCTCTTCGGCAATTTTGATCAGCGACGCCCGGCTGAGGCGGGCCGATGGCGGCAGCGACAAGCGCTGGCAGGCTTCCAGCCTGACGTCCCGATCCGCCACCTGCAAGCCACTGGCCGCCAGCAGATCGCTCAAGCGCTCAGCCAGGCTTTCGCTAATCCAGTCGAGAGACGACGCCGACCGGTTGGCGAACGGGAACACCGCCACCCTGAGGTCGGGCGGCGTCCGCTTGTCCCCGGCGTGGGCAATCTGGAGCGCCTGGGCGATCGCAGCCAGGCAGAAGATCCACCGCGCAGCAAGCCGCATCGCTGACTTGTGTCGAGTCTAGCAGACGCCTGCTGGCGCAGGTCGGGCCCGGGAGCAAGTAGACGGGCCAGGGCGCTGGTTAGCGTCACGTCAGCGCGCCACCATGCCCTGGCTGCGGCTGGGTCAATCGAAGACGAGCTTGAGATTCGTCCCGCCCAAGCGGATTTCTTGGATGCGGGCCTTCCCTTCGGCGGCGGCGTAACGCACGGACGTGGAACTGAACTTGCTGTCCGCTTGCTCGACTTTCACCGGAGCTTCGACCCGCTGTTTGCCGGCCCGGATGACCACCTTGCCGTCCTGGAGTTGGAGCCGGTATTCACCGGGCTTCAACTCAGCGCCGGCGACAATGGAGGGCTGGAAAAGCGTGATCGAGTAAGTTTTGGTGCTTGCGACCGCAACCGCCAGAAACAGGAAAAACACAAGGATTTTCTTCGTCATGGTTTGCTCCTCGACCGGTTGGTGCAACGTCATTTTTGGTCGCGGGGCGCCGGTAGGCTCCCCCTGTTTGAAGACGGGCGCGGGGCGGAAAGGTTCCCAGGTTTTAGAGCTGGGCTGGCGGAAGTGGGCCGGGGGTCGCACTGTTGCTCGGATAGAAACCGGCTAACCAGTTGGACCGCTGCGTCCCGCGTTTCAGGCTGGTCGCCAAATCCATCCAGCCACACCACGCCGGGCTCCCGCCGGAACCAAGTCCACTGTCGCTTGGCGTAACGGCGAGTGTTGCGCCGGGCGTAGTACAGGGCCTTCTTGATGTCGAGCTCGCCGCGCAGCACCTGGAGCGCCTGCCGGTAACCGTGCGCTTCGAGGGGCTTGATGGTCTCCGGGTAGCCCATGGCCAGGATCCGCCGCACCTCTTCGATCAGCCCCTGTTCGAACATCCGCGCGCAGCGCTCGTCGAGGCGGCGGTAGAGCTCCTGTCGTGGCGGGTTCAGTGCGATTTTAAGGACGCGGAACCCTTCCAGCGGCTGGCGACCCTCGGAGAACCACTCTGAAAGGGGACGACCTGTCAGAAGGCATACCTCGAGGGCGCGCACAAGCTTGTGAAGGTCGGCCGGATGGATGCGGGCAGCCGAAGCAGGGTCGAGGCGGCGCAGCAAGCGGTGAACCAGGCCGGGACGTCGCCGCTCGCGCTCGGCCAGACGCTTGCGGAGATCGTCGTCGCGGGTTGGCCCCGGGAACAAGCCATCCACCAAGGCGCGCAGGTAAAACCCGGTCCCGCCCACGACCAACGGAAGTCGCCCGCGGGCCGCGATCTCGTTGATCACCGCCCTGGCGCGGCGCGCGTACTCTCCCGCCGTGAAGGTCTCGGCGGGATCCAGGATGTCAATCAAGTGATGAGGAATCCCGCGGCGATGCTCCGGGGGCACCTTCGCGGTGCCGATGTCGAAGTAACGGTAGACTTGCAGCGAGTCGCAGTTGACGATTTCACCGCCGAACTTTTCCGCCAAGTACAGGCCGAGCTCGCTCTTGCCCGATCCCGTAGGACCCGCGATGGCGACCAGCGGTCGGAGGCTGGAGTACGGCATGAAGGCGTGGTGCCGTAATCCAGTCTAGCGGGAGGGCGCCGTGCAGCGCGATTGGGCAGGCGCGGCATGGCGCAGGGGAAAGCGCGCTATACTAAGGACGGGCAATTGGAAGCCCGCGGGGTCAGAGAAAAACCTGGGCGCGCGGGTGTCAGGCATCGCGATGAGATCGTTACAAATTCTGGCGCTTTTGTTTCTGCCAGCCGCTTCCGGGATCGCCACCCAGGCTGCCGCGAGGGCGGAGGTGGACAACCGGGCTTCGGCTTACTACCACTACGCCATGGGCCATCTCTACGCCGAGCTGGCGGGCATGTACGGCAACCGCAGCGAGTACGTGGACAAAGCAATCGAGCATTACAAAGCCGCTCTGAATGCCGATCCCGGGGCATCGTTCCTGGCCGAAGAGCTCACCGACCTTTACGTGCAGGCGGGCCGGTTGCGCGACGCCGTGGTCGAAGCCGAGCAGATGCTCGCGCGCAACCCTGACAATATCGAGGCCCACAGGATCCTCGGGCGGATCTACAGTCGCATGATTGGCGATCCCGCCCAGGGCCGGCTCGACGAGGGAATGTTGCGCCGGGCCATCGAGCAGTTCCAGAAGGTGACCGAGAAGGACCCCTCGGATGAAGACGCCTGGGTGACATTGGGGCGGCTCCACCGCATGGCCCAGAACTCGGTGGACGCCGAGCGTGCCTTCCGGAAAGCGCTCGAACTCGACCCGGATAACGAGTATGCCTTGCACGGCCTCGCTCTGCTTTATGCGGACCTCGGTGACACCAAGACCGCCATCCAGATGTGGCAGCGGCTGGCCGAGCACAACCCGCATCCCCGGGTGCTGCGGG
>JBMFPL010000113.1:0-9132 GCA_049969115.1 Bryobacteraceae bacterium
CAGGGTATTTACACGATTTACGAAACCGAGGAGTGGGATCCTTTCGCTGACGACCGCCTGCGGCTTTACTGGGACCACCCAACTTCCCCGGGCAGTGGTCCCTGAGCTTTTGTCATCTCCCCATCGGGCTCGACGATCCGCCGGCGGCGAGCTGCCTGGACTGGTCCGATCACCCCTGGCCGCGGGACGCGCTGGCCCGCCATTTCGGGCTGGAGCCGGCCGTCCTCGGGGCCATGCCGGCCGACGAGCTCTATCGGATGAGCCCGGACGAACTCAATCGCCTCGCCGCCCGCGCGTCCGGCGCCTGAACCCCCGCGCGAGCGTCGCACCGCCCCCGACCGCTATAATGAAGGCTTACCGTCGGCTGGGCAACACGCCTCTGGAATGCACGAACTGAGCATGTTCTGGCTGCGCGCCGCAGCCGCCTTTTATTCGCTGGGCCTGATACACGCCCTGTTGCTTCTGGTCCGCCACTCGCGCCGCCTGTTTCCCATCGCCCTGGCCACGTTCAGCGTGGGCGCGGTCCTGCACGCGGTCTCCATCGTCGAGCAGACCGCGCTCAGCGGGCATTTCCCGGCAAACAACTTCTTCCAGTCGGCTTCGCTGTGCGCGCTGCTGTGCGCCCTGCTGTACCTGTTCGTATGGTGGCGTTACCAGGTGCGCCACCTCTGCATCTTCGTCTTTCCGCTGGTCTTCGTGCTGACCCTGATCAGCGCGCTCGGCTCGCCGCTGGGGCGCTGGGCGGACGAGCGTGTGCGGGACGCCTGGCTGGTGGTGCACGTGATGCTGGTGCTGGCAGGCTACGCCGCGCTGCTGATGACGGCGGTGACCTCGATCGCCTATCTGGTGCGCGAGCGCCAGCTCAAGCGGAAGCTGGCGCCGCCCGCGAGCGACAATCCGCCGCCGCTGATGACCCTCGATGAGCTGATGGGGCGCGGGTTGACCGCGGGATTTGTCTTCATCACGCTCGGGGTGGTGGCCGGCAGCACCTGGGCTTCGATCGAATCGGGCGCGCGCTGGATCCGCGACCCGCGCATCCTGATTTCGCTGGCCACCTGGGCACTGTACCTGGTGATGGTTTTCCTCAGGGCAAGCGCGGGCTGGCGCGGGCGCAGGGCAGCGGTGATGGTGCTGGCACTGGTGGGCTGCTCGGCCCTGACCTGGGCCGCGCACACCGGCTTGCGCAGGCTGTTGTTGCCATGAAGCTGTGCCTCACGGGACTCAATCACAGGACGGCGCCGGTCGAGGTGCGCGAGCAGCTTGCCTTCGATGCGCCCTCGCTCGGCTCCGCCCTCGCTGACCTGGTCGCGCGTCCGGGAGTCAGCGAGGGCCTGATCCTATCCACCTGCAACCGGGTCGAGGTCAGCGTCACCGCCGAAGACGGGGTCGATCCGGCGCCGGTGGTGACCCAGTTCCTGGCCGAGCAGCGCCGCGTGGAACCTTCCTGGCTGGCCCCTTACCTGTACCGCTACGAGGATGCCGAGGCCATCCGGCACTTGTTCCGCGTGGCCTCCAGCCTGGATTCCATGGTGGTGGGCGAGCCACAAATTCTGGGCCAGCTCAAGGCGGCATACGCAGTGGCCAAGGCGCACGGGGCCGTGGGCGGCTGGATGGAGGCTATCCTCACGCGGGCTTTCAGCGTGGCCAAACGGGTGCGCACGGAGACCGGGATCGGCGAGAACCCTGTCTCAGTGAGTTCCACAGCGGTGGAGCTGGCCCGGCAGATTTTCGGGTCGCTGGCCGGGCGGCGCGTGATGGTCATCGGCGCGGGAAAGATGGCCGAGCTGGCGTTGCGCCACCTGCGCGCAGCAGGCGTCAGCCGCGTCTTTGTGACCAACCGTACGCTGGAGCGCGCGCGCGCCATGGCGGAGGCGTTTCAGGGAGTCATCGTCGAGTACGACCGCTTGCTGGAATCGCTGCCCGAGATGGACATCGTGCTGACCTCCAGCGGAGCGCCCTTCTACTTGCTGCGCAAGGACCAGATGCGGCGCGTGCTAGAAGCCCGCCGCCACCGCCCCATGTTCCTGATTGACATCGCGGTGCCCCGCAACATCGAGCCCGCGGTCAACGAGCTGGACGGGGTGTTCCTCTACGACATTGACGATCTGGCGCGCGTGGCCGACGCCAACCTGGGCGAGCGCCGCAAGCGGGCCGAGCTGGCCGAGCGCATCATCGCCGAAGAGGTGGAGCGCATGGTGGCACGGCTAAAGGCGCGCGAAGTGGCACCCACTATCGTGAGCTTGCAGGAACGGCTGGAGCAGATCCGGCAGGCCGAACTGGCGCGTTACCGCTCGCGGCTGGAACCGCTCACGCGGGAACAGGAAGAGGCGCTGGAGGCCCTCACCCGCGGCATTCTCAACAAGCTCGCGCACGGCCCCATCAGCGAGCTACGCCGGCGCGCAACCGAGCCCGGCGGCCTGGAAACCGTCGAGCTGATCCGCCGGATGTTCCGGCTGGACGATTGAGCATGCTGGTCATCGGGACGCGCGGTTCGCAACTGGCGCTGGAGCAGGGGCTCTGGGTCCAGCGAAGGCTAGAGGCGGCAGGCCGCGCTTGCCGCTTGGAAATCATCCGCACCACGGGCGACAAGCTGGCGGAGGCGCCGCTGGCGCGCATCGGAGGCAAGGGACTTTTCACCAAAGAGATCGAGGAGGCGCTGCTCGAAGGGCGCGTGGACCTGGCCGTCCACAGCCTCAAGGACCTTCCCGTCGAGCTGCCCGCCGGCCTATGTCTGGCGGCTGTCCCCGTGCGCGAGGACGCGCGCGACGCTGTCGTGGGCCGCCCGCTGGCGGCGCTGCCTCCGGGCGCGCGTGTGGGCACTAGTTCGCTGCGTCGCAGCGCGCAACTGAGGCTGCTGCGCCCCGACCTGATCGTGGAACCGGTGCGGGGCAACCTGGATACGCGCCTGCGCAAGCTCGACGCGGGTCTCTACGATGCCCTGATCCTGGCGGCTGCCGGCCTGCGGCGCATGGGTTGGGCAGAGCGCATCGTGGAATACCTCGCGCCCGAGCGCATGTGCCCCGCTCCCGGGCAGGGAGCGCTGGGAATCGAAACCCGCCAAGAAGGCGACGCCTTCCAAGCTTGCGCTGCGCTGGACGACCCGGCGGCCCGCGCCGCGGTGACGGCGGAACGCGCGTTTCTGGCCGCCCTGGGCGGCGGATGCCAGGTGCCCATCGGCGCGTACGCACAGGTGCGCGACCGCAGGCTGCGGCTCTACGGGGTGGTGGCCAGTCCCCGGGGAGACCGCGCCGCCCGCGACGCTATCGAAGGCCCGGCCTCGCAAGCCATCGAGCTGGGCCGCGAACTGGCACGCGCATTGCTCGCTTCCGGCGCCCGGGAGATTCTTGATTCGGCCGGCTCGCGATGAAGACCGCATCCTTTGCCTTGAGAGGCCAGCGGGTCGTGGTCACCCGCGCCGCCGGCCAGACGGCCGAACTGATCGAGCAACTATGCTCGCTGGGCGCCGAGACCATCGAGTTGCCGGCCATCGAGTTCCAGCCGCCACAAGACTGGGCACCCCTGGATACGGCCATCGCACGACTGCCCGACTACGACTGGATCATCTTCACCAGCGCCAACGGCGTGCGCTTTTTCCTGGAGCGGCTGGACGCCTCGCCCCGCGACCTGCGGTCGCTTCGCGCGCGCATCTGCGCCATCGGCCCGGCCACGCGCAAGGCTCTGGAAAGCGTCCATCTCAAGGCGGATCTGGTCCCGCCCGAGTACGTGGGCGAGAGCCTGGTGCAGGCCTTCGGCGCCGTCGAGCTCGCCGGGAAACGAATCCTGTTGCCGCGCGCGGCCGGTGCGCGCGATCTGGTTCCCAGCGAGCTGCGGCGGCGCGGCGCCGTGGTGGACGTGGTCGAGGCTTATCGCACGGCGCCGCCCGCGGATCTGGCCGAGCGCGCGCGCAGGATTTTCCGCTGCGAGCCCAGGCCGCATTGGGTGACGTTCACCAGCAGCTCCACCGCCGCACACTTGATCGAAGCAGCCGGCAAGGAAGCCTTCCAGGGCGTCCGCATCGCTTCCATCGGCCCGGTTACCTCCGCCACGGTCCGGCGCTACGGCTTGGAAGTCGCCGCCGAAGCGCGCGTCTTCACCAGCGAGGGCCTCGTCGAAGCTATTCTGGCCGCCTGCTGAAGGGCCAGCCGTTACCGCGTGGAAGCCGCGACGTTCTCGCCGCCACCCAAAGGGCGGGCCCGTCAGGCCTTCTCCCAGCGGAACTCGAGCGTGTGATCCAGAGGCGAGTAGCCGGTCAAGTACACGCTAGGTCCGGGCAATTTGGGCTCCGCCATGCGTATCTGAGTGTAGGCGTGCTGGCGCAGGCCCGGCCCGAACACAACGGCTTCATCGCCCGCGCGGTAGCGCACCGTGTCTGCGGCGAACAACCACCCGTCGTCCACTTGCGGCGCAGGCGCCACACCCTCCAGCTTGCCTCCGGCACGCAGATTGATTTCCACGGCCGCCGGAACCCTTTGCGTGCCCGAAACTCGAATATGCAGGCGGAACCCACGCGCCGTTTCCGTGATCGTAGCCGCGTGCTCAAGGCGGCAGGTCTGCGAGCGCCGTCGCAAAGCCCGGGTGGCCGACCAATCTTGAGGCCCGACGCGTCGGGGCGGATCCAGCGGCTGCAAGTAGTCGCCCTCGAGCGACTGCGAGAGGACGTAGCTGTCTCCCCGCTTGAAGCCCTGCTGCGGGACGAACTGGCCCTTGCCGAAAAAGGCGCTGGCCAGGCGAACGGCCTCCACTACCACTTCCCCCCGCCGCCAGTGAAGCAGACGGCTGGAGCCGCGCAGGAAGATCGTCGCGCTCACCGGACCCCGCCGGATGCGTGCGATGCCCAGCCCTGGGAATTCGCGTTCGAAGGCCTGGGGCAGGGCGGCATCCGGCGGCAACGGGCCCAACAGTTCGGGGTACTCCATGATGGCGCCAAGCGAAGCATTGCGGGCGAACAGGCGACGGGCGAGAGCGGCAAAGCGACCGTCGCGGTCGCGCATCGCCATGTACTGGAGGGAGAACCAGTGCGGGCTGGCATCCCCGCGCTGGTACTGGTCCTGGCGGCGGGAAATCTCGGTCACCAGTTCACCATCGGCGTGCAGCAGGTAAAGCATCGCGCCGAGATTGCGCCGCACGGGGTCGAGCAGCTCATCGCGTCCGAGCTTGGCCGCTACGGTGATCAGCGCGCGGTTGGTCACGGCGTTGTAAATGAGCGTGCTCCGCTCGGTGTACTGCCCGTCGGCGTCAATGTCGATGCCTTCGGCCAGCCACTGGTCAATGCGGCGCAGGCAGCCGGGCTCGCGGTACAGCTCCCAGAGCTGCGCCAGAGCCTGGCAGACCACCCAGCGGTGGTTAGGGGTGTGCACCCCTCCGAGGACCAGGGCGGCCATGGCGCGCCGCAGGAAGCGGTCGGTGAGCCCGGCCAACCGGGCCTCGCCCGCCCTCCGAGCCAGCAACGCGGCCCTGGCCACCGAATGCACGCAGAAGGCCGTATCGGGGGGCGAATTGAAATTCGTGATAAGCAGGTCAATGTTGCCCTGCGGATTCTGCGATCGCTCGAGGAAGGCGGCCGCCAGGCGCATCCGCTCGAGCAGCTCGGCGCTGCCCCGGAACTTCGACGAGGGATGCAGGAAGGCGGCGGTGAACATTTCCAACGCCCCGGCCGCCGAGCCTGCGTGGTGGAGGCCGAAAGGGTCCGGGAAACCGCCGTACCACGGGCTGGCCGGATCGGTGACCTGTCGGCGCAGCAGCTCCTCGACGGCGCTTTCGTGACGGCGGACGACGGCGGGGTCCAACTCGGGGGATGGGGCCTGGCCAGCGAGGGTGGCGGGAAAAGCGAGCAGGCTCCTTCGCGTGCAAACCAAATCCTGGTCCATAAATGCCGAGGTTAGCGCGGCGAAAGCAGGATACGGGATGGAAGTGCCGCGATGAAACAATTTTAATCAAAAGGAGATTTACAGGTCTGAAATTCGCGTTATAATAAAAGTAACCTGCTATCCAATAGCATCCCCGGCGACGAGGCCCAGCTCGTCGCCAGCCCCTCTGAGTGAAGCCCCTAGGCCCAGCTAGGGGCTTCATCTGTTTGTACGCACGCCCTCGGTTACCAGGCCAGAGCGAAAGCGTCGCACCGCGGGTCCGTGCCAGCACCCAGCACCCCGCGCTGCCAGTCGATGGCCACCGCGGCGTTGGAACCAAGCGTCCACGGCCCGACAACTCGGATCTTGTGCCCTTTGGCGGCCAGAGCCTCGCGCACTTGAGCGGGGATTCTGTCCTCCACGCCCAAATCACCCGGGTACATCCTGTGCGGGAACACCGAGGAGGGAAAGCTACGCGTGGTCCAGCGTGGGGCCTCGATGGCTTGCTGCACGTTCATGCCGAACTCAACCATGTTGAGCAGGGTTTGCATGGTGCGCAGGCACTGGTCATCGCCCCCGGGGCTGCCCATGGCCATCACGGGCCGGCCCTCACGCGCCACCAGCGTCGATTGCAGGGTGCTGCGTGGGCGCTTGCCCGGCTCGAGCGCGTTGGCGTGCCCCTCGACCAGCGAAAAGTAATCGCCCCGGCAGTTGAAGGTGAAACCGAGATCGCCCATCACGACCCCGGTTCCGAAGGCCGTGTGCAGGCTGGGGGTGAAGCTGACCACGTTGCGTTGCGCGTCCACGATCACCAGGTAACTGGTGTCGCCCTGGGGCTCCTCGGGCCCGCCCACCACGTAGTCGGCCGGGCGCGGGAGCAGTTGCATGCCCGGCACGAAGCGCTCCGGCTCACCCGGCCGGTACTCGAGCGAGGCCCGTTCCGGGACGATCAACCGCCGGCGCTCGCGGGCATAGTCTTTGGAAAGCAGCCCCTGGTAAGGGATCACGATGCGCTCCATGTCGCCCAGATACTTGTCGCGGTCGGCCATGGCCAGCTTGATGGCTTCCGCGCAAACATGGATATAACTGGCCGAGTTATGCCCCATGGCCTTGAGATCGTAGCCTTCCAGTAAGTTGAGGGCGATCAGTTCGGCCGGCCCCTGCGAGGCCGAGGGATTCTTGTAAATTTGGTAACCGCGGTAGTCGATCCATACCGGCTCTTCCACCCTGGCCGAGTAAGCCGCGAAGTCCTGGTAGCGGAACAGCCCGCCGTTTTCTTCGGCAAAGCGGGCCATCTCGCGCGCGATGTCGCCCCGGTAGAAACGGTGGCGAGCGGCGCGCAGCGCGGCGCGTCTTCCCTGACCCGCGGCTTGCTGCTCGGCTTCGACCAGCCTGCGCAGCGTGCGCGCCAGATCCGGGTTGCGGAAGATATCTCCCGGCTGCCAGCGCCTTCCGCCCGGAAAATAAAGCCGCACGCTGGTGGGAAACTTGCGCAGCTTCTTGGTGTTGTTGATCGCGGCCGCCAGCCGGTTGCTCAGCGGGAAGCCCTGTTCGGCCAGCTCGATGGCGGGCGAAAGTGTCTGGGCGAAGCTCATCGTTCCCCAGCGATCGAGCAGCAGGTACCAGGCGTCCACCACGCCGGGCACGGTGCCTGCCAGCAACCCCTCGTCCACGGGAATCCTGCCGTTCTGGTTGCGCCGGTACCACTCGATGGTAGCCAGCCGCGGCGCCGTTCCCTCGGCGTTGATCGAGTAAGCACGGCCTTCGCGGGCGTCCCAGAGCAGGACCACAGCGTCGCTGCCCAGGCCGTTGTTGGGCGCATCCACCAGGCCCAGGACCGCCTGGCAGGCGACCGCGGCATCGAACGCGTTCCCGCCCGCACGCAGGATGCGCTCGGCCACCTGTGTGGCCTCGGGCTTCATGGAAGCCACCGCGTACTGCCGCCCGCGAATGATGAGGCGCATGGTCGGCTGCGCCCAGAGCGCCATGCTCGCTGCCACCATGGTCATCGCTAGCATTCGTCCTCGCGCCATACCCGAAACTCTACCGCACGCGGTGCCCGTAGCGGTTGGAGCGCGCCAGCCGCTCGAAGTGCCGGTAGACGATGCGCGTTACCGCATCGACCGGATCCGTCTTCTCCTCCAGGTAAGCGCCCATCACGCTGAGGACGAAAGGGCGGCTGGGCAGGAAGACGATCCCGGTTTCGCAGCGCACGCCCGGCAGATCGCCCGGCTTGCTCGCCACCGGGACCTCGGGCGGCACGGCCTTGCGCATAGAGGCCCTGACCGCTTTCATGATTTCGATCATTTCGCGGCTGGCGGCTTCGTCCACCGCCTGCCCGCGGTAGAGCAGTTCGGCGAGGCGGGCCATTTCGCGTGGAGTCGAAACATTTTCTTCGTCCCGCGCCGCCGCGGCGGCGTCCATCATGCGCCGGCGCAGCCGCGTCCGCAGCAAGCCCATCCCGTCCAGCGTGCGATTCACCGCATCCATGCCCACCAGGCCGATGAGCTTGTTGGTGGCCACGTTGTCGCTTTCGCGGATCATCAGCTCCACCAGCTCACGCACGCTGCGTTCCATCGGCCCGCGCTTGAGTTCTTCCTGCAACTTCCCGCTGCCGCCCACCAGGTCGGACGGCTCCAACCGAATGCGGTCTACCATCCGCAGACGCCCGGCCCTGGCCGCGCGGAAGACCTCGAGCATGATGGGAATCTTGATCGAGCTGGCCTGGGGGAACTCGGTATCCAGATGCAGCCCCGTCATCCAGCCCGTCTCGAGGTCCACGATCCCGATTCCCAGCACGCCGTCCAGCGATTTCTCGACTCCTGCCAGCGCATCCAGCAGCCGCGCCTCGAGCAAATCGCTGACCGCGGGCTGCGCCCAGACCTTCAGGGAAAATACCAGACAAGCTATCCACCGCATACCCGCTAATCTATCGCGCCGCTGGGGTAGAATCCGGGTATGAAATTCGGCGTGCACGCCTTCTTGTGGACAGCGACCTTCGACGAATCGAACCTCGACCTGTTTCCCATGGTCAGGCAGTGGGGCTTCGACGGCCTGGAAGTTCCCCTGTTCGAGCCGCGTACGTTCCCGGCGGCCGGCATTCGTCGGGCGCTGGAAGCCAACGCCATGAGCTGCACCGTCAGCGCGGTGATGATCGAGGGACTGAGCCTGATCAGCGTGGACGCTGCCGCGCGACGCCGCGCCCGCACGCATCTGGCCGAGGCCATCAGGGCCGTCGCCGACGCCGGAGCTAGCCTCCTCGCAGGCCCGCTCTACGCGCCTGTAG
>JBMFPL010000114.1:0-9120 GCA_049969115.1 Bryobacteraceae bacterium
CGGGTTGGGCGGGAACATCCGGCGGCGGCAACTCATCGCCCCGGCGGCGCGAGCCGATTGAGACCAGGCCGATGTGTTGCAGGTCGGCTAGCATCTGCCGCCAGCGCTCCAGATCCACGCCCATGCGCTCCGCCACTTCGGCGTCGGTGGGGTTGCGATGCAGGATGGCCGCCAGGTCGCGGGTGACCGCCTCCAGCTTCTTGTGGCGGCGGCGCATATCGCGCGAAGCCCAATCGAGCTGGCGCAGGCTGTCCAGAATCGCTCCCTTGATGCGGTGCCGCGCGTAGCTGGAGAATGCCACCTTCTTCTGCGGATCGTACTTGGCCACCGCATCGAAGAGGCCGAGGATGCCGGCGTGCACCAGGTCGTCCAGATCCACGTGCACGGGCAGACTCTCGTGCACGCGCAGCGCGATCGCCCTCACCAGGGGCAGGTGCTCAAGAATGATGCGGTCCCGCTGTGCCTGATCTTCCGCGAACTGCGCCTGCGGGCAGCGGGCTGCCGGCTTGGCTCCGTTAGTTGGTGTATTTGCTCTCGACATCGCCGTTCGGGCAGACACATAAGCAAGCGTGCCTCCAGCAAGCGGCGGCTGCCATCGGGTGAACCCCTGAGGAATCGAGCGGGATAAACCTCAGCCGCGCCAAGCAGTTGCCGCTGAGTCACTTGTCTTCCGCTTCCGGCTCGGCTCGCGGCGCGACCACGGCGTGGTTCAGCTCGAAACACCGTGTGCCGCTCGCCGTGTTTCAGTCCGGTATCCGGGTGCACCAACGACGAAACTCCCGCAGTGCATGCGTACCGGCAGCGGGCAGGTGCGCTCGCCCTCAGGCGGCACCGCGCGCCGATTTCAGATAGGCCGCGATCTTGTCGCGGATCCCGGCCGCGTCGAAGCCTGCCGCGGCATAAATTTCCGGCGGGATCCCGGAGCGCATGAAGCGATCGATGCCGAAGACGCGCCTTTTCCAGTCGGGCGGCAGAAGCAGCGGGTAGAGGAATCCGCTCCAGCCGTTGTGGAAGGCCATCAGACGCGTGCGGTCTTCGTCAGAAAGGATCTGCTGCGCGCGTGCCGGGTCCTTCTGGCGCAGCTCTTCGAAAAGCTCCGGCGAGGTAACGGCGATGATTTTGAAATCGGCTTCGCTCTCCAGTTCCGGGAGCGCTTCGAGGACGTTGGCCATGACCTGGCCGCCGCACACCGCCAGCGCAACTTTGGGTTTGCCGTTGTGGGCGTAGTCCTTGAAAACATAAGCGCCGTGAATGGCCTCGCGCGCCGGCGGGACACCATCGCCACGCGGAAACACGGGCACCGGAGGCCGCACCACGGAGAAAGCCACCGGCTCGCCGCGGGCTACGGCATGAAAGAGCATCTCGACGGCCTCGTTGGCGTCCAGCGGCTTGTAGACCTTGATGCCGGGATAAGCGGAGTACAGCGACATCCAGAACAGGCCCTGATGCGTGGGCCCGTCCTCGCCCGTCTCGGGGCCATCGTGTGCGGCCAGAAGGATGAAGAAGGCGCGCGAGTCGGGATTGAGGTCGTTGCCGATCAGGGCCATGCGAACGGCGTTGGCCATAATCACCGAAAAGACCCCGTAGCTGCCGAAGGCGGTCATGGGCCGGAAGCCGCCCGGGAGCGTGTCGGCGGCCATCGCCGTGGACATCATGGCCATGTTCTGCTCGGCGATGCCGAACCGGATGCCCCGGCCCAGCGGGTGTTCCCGGCTGAGCATGCCGCGCACCTGCTCTGCCTTGCCGGTGAGAATGGACTTCGCCAGGTCGCCGGCACCCACCCAGAAGAACGGGCACCGGTTCATGGCCCACGCGAACCAGGCTTCGGTGGCCCGGCGTGTAGGAACCAGCCCGCCCGCGGGGAATACCAGCTCCGGCGGCAGGGGATCGGGGCGGCGCAAGCTGCGGTAGTCGACCAGCTCCTCTTCGCCCAGCGCCTGTTTCATGACATTGACCAGGTGCGGTTCCGGTGGAACGCGGGAGGCTGCCGCGTGAAGCCGCTCTACAAAGTAGTCTACGTCCGCCGCTTCGAGCTGAGACAGGACTATTTCCAAAGCTTGCGCAGGCGTGGTCGAATCCTGAAGTGGGAAGTCCAGGGCTCGCATGAGCTCGAGATAGTCGGCATGGGGCAGCGGGGTGCCGTGGGAATCGGCCGTGCCCTCGAGTTTGCCGTAGTGCTTGCCTTTGATCGTGTGGCAGAGCACCACGGTCGGCCTGCCGTTGCCGAAACCTTCCACGGCCTGGCGAATGGCCCAACCCAACTCGCGCGGGTTGTCCCCGTCGGCCTCGATCACGTTCCAGCCAAACGCAATCCAGTGATTCAGGTAGGGGAAGGGGAGGACTTCGGCGATGGGGCCGTCAATGCCAAAGCGGTTGTAATCGAGCAGGACGGCGAGATTCTCGATGCCCAGGTTCGAAGCCAGGTTGCGGGCCTCGTAGCTCATGCCCTCTTCGGTTTCGGCATCGCCCGCGATCACGAACACCCGCGTGGACAGCCCGCAGGAGCGGTGCAGCGTGGCCATGCCCAAGGCGGCCGAAAGGCCGTGGCCGGAGGATCCGGTGCAGGCGTCGGCCAGCGCCGAATACGATTCGACGTGACCGCTGGGCCCGCCCAGCCGGCGGAAGCGCAGCAACTGCTCGGGATACGTCACCGCCTCGCTGGCCGCGGTGCGCAACCGCTCGCCCTTCCGGCGCAGGCACTCGTAAATGAGCGCGACGACCGCATGGAACAGCGGGGTGCAATGGCCCGCCGACCACACTACGCGGTCGCGGCCGGGATGCTTGGGGTCCCAGGCATCGAAGGCGAGCAGACCGGACACCAGCAAGGTCAGCACAGCTTCGGCCTTCGATGAGGAGCCGCCAGGGTGCCCCGACCGGGCAGCATCCACTGCCGTGAACGCCAAGCCGCGGACGATCCGCGCCAGGCGCCGCACGCGGTCTTCCTCCACCCCCGGCAAGGGGCTCAAGGGGAGGGCGCGCAAGTCCAGATACACCGAGCCGTCCGGTTGGCGCCGGACGCGTACGGGATGCTCGCGAGCCAGCGCCTCCAGGCTCCCGCTTTCAGCCAAATCCAGCAGCTTCGCCGCCATCCAATGCCTCCTCGAAGCACCAGGGCGCGCCCCGCCGGGATGAACCGGCACTGGGGTGCGCACCTTCCGTCACTATCCATTGCCGCAGGGTCGCCTGTCAACGCGTCGCTGGGGCTCGAGCCGCATCGGGGTCCAGGGTACGCATCAGCTCGGCCAGGATCCGCTGCGCGGCTTGTTTGCCTCGCTCGCCCACTTCCCCGATCGGGCCCACGCAGCTCGGGCAACCCGATTCACAGCCGCAGCCTTCGAGCAGTTCGCGGGCGTGTCGCAGCAGGGCAGGAACGACGCGGAACAGTTGGGGACTGAGGCCCGCGCCGCCCGGGTAGGCATCGTAGAGGAAAAGATCGGGTTCGAAGCTTCTGAGCCCGCCGCTGATTTCCTCGCTCACCGAAACGCCCAGGTCGCGCGGGTCGCTCATCAGCAGGAAAGCGGCCACCGTGCGCAGCACGTTGGCCAGCCCAGTGACGCCGCTCTGGATCTCCGTGGGCGTCAGGCCTTCCAGGCGTTCCAGGAAGGGACGCGGCAAGTGCAGCCAGAAAGCGGTGGTGTGCATCTCCTGTTCGGGCATGGAGAGGTTGCCCGCACCTACATTCTCCATGGTGTAAAAACGGATTTTCTTGAAACCGACCACCTGGCGGTTGACGCGCACGTCCCCGTGCACGGCCCTGGCTACGCCCAGCGGCTGCGACTCGAATTCCTCCAGCACTTTGACCTGCGAGTAATCGATGGCGTCGGTGAAGTAATCGCACTCCACGCGCCGCACGTAAGCCTTGCGCCCCTCGTAATCGAAGCGCTCCACCTGGTACTGCCGGGCCTCGTGCAGGTAAATGGCTTTCTCGTGCAGGGCGGTGAGGGCGGAAGGAAAGTCCACCTCGGCGATGACCTGGGGTTCTTCCGTGATATCCACCACCACGAAGTTGTCACTGCTGACCGAGCGGAGGCTGATGGCGTCGGCGGGGTAGGTGTCCGAGGTCCAGTGCCAGGCCCCCGCCGAATAATGGAGCAAGCGCAGCTCTTCCAGCAAGCGGCAGAGTTCGCCCACGGGATGGGGGCCGAACTTCTCGCCCTCGCGGATGGGCAGCTCGAAGGCGGCACATTTCAGATGGTTGACGAGAATCTCGGGGTTGTCGGGATTGACATAGGCATGCTCGGGCGATTGGGAGAAAAAATAATCCGGGTGTTCGATGATGTACTGGTCCAAGGGGGCGCTGGAAGCGATCAGCACGGCGATGGAGGTCGACTGGCGGCGACCCGCGCGCCCAGCTCGCTGCCAGGTGGAAGCAATCGTCCCCGGGTAGCCCGCCATGACCACGGCATCGAGCGATCCGATGTCAATACCCAGCTCGAGAGCGTTGGTGGCGGCCACGCAGCGGATGTGCCCTTCGCGCAGCCGGCGCTCGATCTCGCGCCGTTCGCGCGGCAAATAGCCGCCGCGATATCCCCGCACAGCTCCAGGGGGTAGCACGCCCCGCGCGCAGGCATCCTTCAGGTAAGTTACCAGCACCTCGGTAGCCAGGCGACTGTTGGCGAAGACCAGCGTTTGCAGGCCGCGCTGGAGGAACTCCACGGCTACCCGCCTCGCTTCCCCAAGGTAACTGCGGCGTATGCCGAGCTGCCGGTTGACCACGGGCGGGTTGTAGAAGACGAAATACTTCTCGCCCGACGGCGCCCCGTTACGGTCCACCAGCTCGACGGGTTCTTCCAGCAGACGTTCGGCCAGCTCGCGGGGATTGGCGATGGTCGCCGAACAGCACACGAACCGCGGGCTGGAGCCGTAAAAGGCGCAGATGCGCTTCAGGCGGCGGATGAGGTTGGCCAGGTGGCTCCCGTAAATGCCCCGGTACGTATGCAGTTCGTCAATCACGAAGTAGCGCAGGTTCTCGAAGAGTTTTGCCCAGCGGGTGTGATGCGGCAGGATCCCGGTGTGGAGCATGTCGGGATTGGTCAGGACCACGTTGGCGCGCTCGCGGATGGCGCGGCGGGCGTCCTGGGGCGTGTCACCATCATAAGTAAAGGCGCGCAGCTCGGACGCCATGGTCTCGATCAGGCTCTGGAGTTCGTGAAGCTGATCTTCGGCCAGCGCCTTGGTCGGGAACAAATAGACGGCGCGCAGGGAGGCATCCGCCAGCAGGTCATTCAGCACGGCAAGGTTATAGCACAGCGTTTTCCCGCTCGCGGTGGGGGTTACCACCACCACGTTCCGCTCCGAGCGCAAGTGGCGGAAGGCCTCGGCCTGATGGCAGTACAGCCCGTGGATGCCTTGCGCGGCGAGCGCGTTGCGAAGCCTGGGATCAATGTCTGCGGGGAAATCAACGTACTCTCCGGGACGCGCCGGCTGGTGGCGGATGGCGCGGACCGGTGACGATTCGCGCGCGGCGAGGCTGCGGAACCGCTCCAGCGTGGCCTCCAGGCCGGAAGGGTGGGCAAGGCCGGCAGGCTCACCGCGAGGTTGGAGGAAATCGAAGGTGAGGTTGGAGGGCATCTTTCGCCTTTTCTTTGCTCAGTATACGGCACGCCGCCGCCTGTTGTCAGTCGCGGATGCGGGTGAAAGCATACCGCTCGACGGTGGCGGCCACGGCAAAGGACTGGCCCCCCGGCTCGCTGGTGATGCGCAGCACCTTGCCCAGGCAGTAAAGGTCCATCGGCTCAGTGTAGTCGGCTGCCGCAGGCCAGGAGATGACGTATTCGATGCGCTCGCCCAACTCGACCTTCTGATCGCAGACAAACAGCACGCCGCGCGAACTCAGGTTGCGGGTCTCGCCATGGGCGAAGAAGGGCGAGGACCCATGCCGGAGCACGCGGACCGGCAGGCGAATCGGATAGCGCTTGTGTTTGCGCTGCTCCATCATCCCGCCAAATAAAGAGTATGGAACGTTGCCCGGGCTGGTCAATCCCGTACCACACGGGTCCGGTTCCGGTACGGAAGTTTAGCGGCGGCTGGCCCAGGAGGGGGTTGCTACAATGCGTATGACGCGTGTTGCGCCGCTTGGTCCGCATCGTCGTGGGGTTTCTGATGGTCGTAGCAGGTCTCATCATGGCGCTGCCGGGAGTGCCCGGGCCGGGCCTGCTGACTGCTCTGGGAGGGCTCGTGATTCTGAGCGAGCATTTCCGCTGGGCGCGGCGGCTGCTGGGGTGGTTGAAGAAGCAGGCGGTGAGGGCGCGTGACAAGGCGCGAGGGCATTGGGGGCAGACCGGCGGGTGACACGATCATGAGGATCGTGCTACCTTGGGACCGTGCACATTCCTGACGGCTTGCTGAGCGCGCCTCTATGGGTAGGCGCAGCCGCAGCCAGCGCTGTGGCGGTGGGAACGGCCGCCCGGCGCGCCCAGCAGGAGCTCGACGACTCGCGCGTGCCGTTGTTGGGCGTGATGGGCGCTTTCGTGTTCGCCGCGCAAATGGTCAATTTTCCCCTGGGCTTCGGGACCAGCGGTCATCTGCTGGGGAGTGTGCTGCTGGGCGCGACGCTGGGGCTCGCGCCCGCGATGGTGGTCATGACCGCCATCCTGTTCGTGCAGGCCCTGGTCTTCCAGGATGGGGGCATCCTGGCGCTGGGCGCCAACATCTTCAACATGGCCGTAGCGGGCACGTTGGCGGGCTACTGGCCGTGGAGTTTGTGGGGCAGCGGCCGCTTGCGGTGGGCGGCGCTGGCGGCGGGCGGTTTGCTCTCGGTGGCGGTCAGCGGCGCGCTGGCCGTGGCCGAGCTGGCGCTTTCCGGCGTCAGGATCCCGGGCGCGCTGGCGTGGACCGCCGCAGGGCTGTTTCTGACAAATGGGGTGCTCGAGGGGTTGTTGACCGCGCTCATCGTGCGCACGTTGTCGGCGCTCGAACCCCGAGCCGTTCGAGGCGTCGCGGCCAGCAGGCGACCGGCCGCGGTCGCGCTGGGAGTCGCCGCCATCGCGCTCGCGGCGGGACTGGTCGCGGTCGCCAGCGAGGCGCCCGACGTGCTGGATTCTCTGGTTGAGAGGACCGGGATTCACGAGAGGGCTCGCGTTTTCCTCGCTACCCCGCTGGCAGGCTACAAGCTCGCCGTGCTTCGGGATTCGTGGCCGGCGCAGGCAGTGGCCGGTCTGATCGGGTTGGGCGTGATTTATCTGGTCGCCTCGGGGCTGGCGCGGGCGTTCCGGGGTCGCAGGAGCGAATGAATTGCACCACCTGGTCTTAGACGAGTGGAGCCGGCGCGACGGCTGGTTGCAGAAACGGGACCCGCGCGCCAAGCTTGCCGTCTTGCTGGCCTGCCTGGTCGCTCTCGCGAGTTCGCGAAGTCTCACGTGGCCGGTAGCGCTTGGGTTCATCGGAATGCTGGCAGCGGGGACGCGGCTGGGTCGGCTGCCCGTGGCGGGCGTGGCATGGCGGGCCTGCGTGGTGCTGCCCTTCGCCGGGGCTGTGGCACTGGCGGCAGCGGTCGCTGGCCAAGGCAGGGAAGCAGCCAGCCTGCTGGCCCGCAGTTACTTTTCGGCCGCGTTTGCGGTCATCGTGGCCGGGACGACGCCTCTGGGTGCGCTGTTGCGCGGATTGCAGTCACTGGGTGCGCCGCGTTTATTCGTGCTCGTGGTGAACTTTCTATACCGGTACCTGTTCGTCCTGTCCGAAGAGGCGCAACATATGAGGCTGGCGGCTCGCAGTCGCGGCGCATGCCGGGCGGCATGGAGACGGAATAGGAGCCTCTGGCGGGCCGCCGCAGGCGCCCTCGCCATGTTGTTCGCCCGCTCGCAAGCGCGCGCCGGGGCGATTCACCGGGCCATGGTGGCGCGAGGATTCCAAGGCGACGTCGTGTTTCTCGGCGCCCTGCGGATGAGAAGGGGCGATTGGCTCTTGCTAGCGGCCGGTTGCACCGCACTAATGGCGATCGCGACCGGCGCTGCCTTCATCCAGTAAAACGGCAGTGGAACCGCTGATTCGCGTGCGCAACCTGCGCTTCCGTTACGAAGACGGCACCCTCGCTCTCGATGGCGTCAACTTCGATCTCTATCCCGGGGAAACGGTGGCCCTGTTGGGACCGAACGGCTCGGGGAAAACGACTTTCGTACTGCATCTGAACGGGCTGCTGCGGGGAGAGGGCGAGGTGACGGTGTGCGGCATGAAAGTCGATGGTCGCAGCCTGGAGCAAATTCGGCGCCGCGTTGGCCTGCTGTTCCAGGATCCTGACGAGCAGCTTTTCATGCCTACCGTGCTGGAGGACGTGGCATTCGGCCCGCTGTGCCGCGGCCTGGAACCGGCTGAAGCCGAGGCGCGGGCCTGGGAAGCCCTCCGGCAGGTAAGCATGGAAAACGCCGCCCGCAAAGCGCCCTACCATTTGAGCGCCGGAGAAAAGCGACGCGCGGCACTGGCGGCCGTGCTGGCCAGTGAACCGGATATTCTGGTGCTGGACGAGCCTACCACTTACCTGGACCCGCCCGGACAAACGGAATTACTCGCCCTACTGGTCCGCCTGCCGCAAGCCAAGCTGATCGTCACACACGATACCTTCTTCGCGGAGGCCATTGCCAGCCGGGCCGTGTTTTTCGATCGAGGAAGAGTCGTGGCCGAGGGCAGCGTAGCCGAGCTGAGAAGCCGCTTCCGCTGGGTCCCGCAGGCCGCGCCCTGGGCGCAATAAACTCCCTGAAAAGTTCTCCCGGCTGGCCGCGGCGCCGATCAACCGGCAGCAGCCATCTTCTTGCGATATTCCGCCCAGCGCTTCTTTTGCGCCAGCGAAATGCGCTTGCGCGCTTCGGCGCTGAGCGTGCGCCGCTTGGCGGGGGCGGCGGCGGGAGCCTTCACCACGGGTTTGGCCGCGGCAGGGGGCCGTCCTCTCCGCACTCCCAGCAGCTCGCGCACCTTGCGGATCTGCTCCTCGATTCTCTCCCGCTGGAGCTGGAGTCCTTCCAGCGCGGCAGCCAGCAACTCACGATTAGGAACCTCAGTCGGACGTCTTGGCATGGTCGACACCTACCTCCACCATAGCACAAAGTCAGTTAGTCGAGTAAAGTTTCCTCAAAAAAATTAATGCCTTAATCGGGAGGACACCCTTCCGGAACGATTAACCTCTCGGAA
>JBMFPL010000115.1:0-9093 GCA_049969115.1 Bryobacteraceae bacterium
TGGTCCATGCTGGACATTGTACATACCGGGGCGGTCTGGGTCAATTTTCCCCTCTCGTCTTTGCAGGGCCGGCGGCCTCTGAAGCATACCAGATTCTCTGGGCTTGGCAAGGGCCCTGCCGGCGCAAGCGGCCCGTTTTCATTGACGGCCGGCCCACGCTGTGCTAGAATAGCCCAGCGAAAGAAACGCTTGCAGGGTGCGTATGATGAAAACCGACAGCAGTGGCCGGCGGATCCTGCTGATAGAGGACGAGCGCAAGATCGCGGATTTCATCCGCCGCGGGCTGACCCTGGAGGGATATCAGGTGCAGGTGGCCTATGACGGCGAGAGCGGCCTGGACGCGGCGGTGGAGCAGAAGCCCGACCTCATTATCCTCGACATTATGCTGCCGGCGATTGACGGCATTGACGTATGCAGAGCCCTGCGCGACGCCGGCTTCGATATGCCCATCCTGATGCTGACCGCGCGCGACGCGGTGCGCGACCGGGTGGCCGGCCTCGATGCCGGCGCCGATGATTACCTCGTCAAGCACTTCGCCTTCGACGAGCTTTTGGCGCGCATCCGGGCACTCCTGCGCCGGCGGGCGGCGGCAGAGGAAGAGGTCCTGCAGTTTGCCGACCTGACCTTGCGTCCTGCCACGCGCGAGGTGACGCGCGGCGGCCGGCCCATTGACCTCACCGCCAGGGAGTTCGACATCCTGGAGACCTTCATGCGCCATCCCCGGCAGGTGCTGACCCGCGAGCAGTTGTACGAGCGCATCTGGGGCTATGATTTCAGCGGTGAATCGAACATCATCGAGGTCTATATCCGCTACCTGCGCGCCAAGCTGGAGGCCAACGGGGAACCGCGCCTGATCCACACCGTGCGCGGTGTCGGCTATGTCCTGAGGGAGGCGTGAATGCGCCGGCCGGGAGGAAAGGGATGTCCATCCGCACCCGCCTGACCCTCTGGTACACCGGCATCCTGGCGGCCATTCTTCTCCTGTTCAGCCTGGCGCTGTATTCCCTCCTCAGTCAGGTGCTGTACGAGCAGGTGGACGATACCATCCGCTCGCGCGCCGGCGAAATCAGCAGTTATATCCAAGCGCAGGCCGACCCTTTGCGCCTCCTCATCACCCGGCAGGTGCAGATTCCCCCGGTGGATGTGTTCTCCACCTCCAATACGTTCGTGCAGATCCTGGACCGACAGGGGAACGTCGTCGCTCGGTCGGCGAACCTGGGAGAGAACTTCCTGCCCATCCGGCGCGAGAGCTTCGACCAGAATCTGGCCGGCAATGCGGTGCTCTACACCCTTTCCGCCCCGCAGGCCCGGCTCCGCATTTACAGCGCCCCGCTGGTGATCTTCGATCCCCTGGAGGGCGAGACGACCATCGGCGTCGTGCAGGTCGGCATGTCCCTCCATGATGTGGATGCGACCCTGCTGACGGCGCGCTATGCCATCGGGTTGGGGGTGGCCTTTACGCTCCTGCTGGCCGCCGGCGTGGGGCTGACGGTGATCAACACCCGTGCCGTCATCGAAGCACTGCTGGGCAAGCAGAGCAGCTTCGTACGCACCCCCAAATACGCGGTCGCGGGCAAGGCGCCCAGAACCCTGCGCCAGAAGTATCGCCGCAAGAGCGGCTGGCTGCCCTGGATCGAGCTGGCCATCGGCACTTACTTTCTGGGCATGGTGGCCTTCGCTATCGAAACTTATAATTTCTTCTCGCTGCCTTTTCTTCTGCTGTTCGTGGTGGGTTATTATTGGGCGGGCTTCGCTACCCTGGCCCAGGAGTACCGCGACCGGCTGCGCGCCGCGCGGCAGCGGCGCCTGGAGTGGGAGACGGCTCACTGAAGACCGGCTTCACCACACGCCGATCCATTTCCACCAGAAAAAGCCCACGCCCGACCACACCAGTAGGTTCACGATCGAGACTGCCGCCCCCACCTTCCACCAGCGTCCCAGGCTCGTATAGCCGTGCGCGAAATACATGGGCGCGGGCGTGGTGCCGTAGTGGGTCAGTCCCGCCGCCAGGTTAGTGAAGCAGGCGAAGGCGTAGACCGCCAGGCCCGGCGGCGCTCCCTGGGCCGCCAGCACGGCCAGAAATGGCGAGTACATCGCCAGCATGTGTGCCGTAATCGAAGCATAGGCGTAGTGCGAGTAAAAGTACACAGGCAGAGCGATGGCCAACAGCCTCACCCAGCCCGCGCCGCCGAAAGCGCTGCCCACGGCTTGGGCGAACGCGGTGGTCACGCCCGCCGCGTTCAGCGCCTTGCCTAGCATGAGCAGGCCGCCATACCAGATGAAAATGTCCCACGCGGCGCGCTCGTTCTTGACCTCCTCCCAGCTCAGTACGCCGGTCACCAGCAGCACGCAGGCCCCCAACAGCGCGGTCACGGTGATGTCCAGATGGTGCCAGCGCTCCGTCATCCACGCCCCGCATGCGCCCAGAAACACCGCCAGCACCAGCCATTCCCTGCGCGCCATCGGCCCCATCGCCCGCAGCTCGCGCATGGCAAAAGCCGCCGCTTCCGGCGTGCTCCGGATTTTGGGCTTGTCGAGATGGTAGACCGCCAGCGGGACCAGCGCCAGCGAGCAGAGCCCCGGCACGATCCCGGCCAGGAACCAGCTCATCCAGTCCACCCGATAGCCGAAGCTTTCCGTGGCGATCTGCGCGGCCAAGGGGTTGGAAGCCTGGCCGGTCAGGAACATGGCCGCGGTGACGCAGATGGACTGGTAGACCGCTGTCATTAGAAACGATCCCAGCAGGCCCGCCGTCGGGCCCGGCTGTGACCCGTAAAGCTCGGCCACCGAACGCACGATGGGCAGGATCACCCCGCCCGACCGCGCCGCGTTCGAAGGAATCACGCTCGCCAGCACCATGTCCGAAAGCGACAGGGCGTAGCAGATCCCCAGCGACGTCCTCCCGAACCAGCGCACGAACCCCAACGCGATCCGCCGCGCCAGGCCGGTCTTGATGAGGGCGCGCGAAATGAAGAACGCCGCCATCACCAGCCACACTGATTCGTTGGCGTAGCCGCTCAGCGCCTGCTCGATGCTCAACCCGCCCCAAATGGTGCTCAGGGTCACCGCAACCAGAACCAGCGCGCCGCCCGGCAGCGGCTCCAACAGTAGGCCCGCTACAGTCGCTACGAACACAGCCAGCAACCGTCGGCCCTCGGCAGCGATCGTGGCCGGTGCCGGCGCCAGCCATCCGATCGTCACCAGCAGCGCCAGCGGGATGCCCGCGCGCCACCAGCGCCCGCGGCCGCCCCCGCCCGCCTTGGTTTCGCCCGTCATTGGCGAACCATCGTATCCTACTGGCATGCCGCTTCGTAGGCGTGATCTGCTCCTGGCCCGGGCCTGGTCGCTGGTCCCCGAGGCGTCGGTCAAGGATTTTCCCCGCACCATCCCCGATTACGAGAAACCGATCTTCGACCTGCACCGCCTCTCGCGCTCACCGGTCAGGATCGCTTCCATCGAACTGCTGCGCAACGGCAACGTCTACCTGGTGCGCTCGCGCGCCAGTGACGGTGCGACGGGCATCGCCCGCACCAAGAACATCGAGGATTTCATCCCCATCCTTTTGCGCCGCGTCATCCCCCATTTCCTCGGAAAAGATGCGCGCGATCTGGAGACGCTGGTGGATGAAGTCTATGTGGCGAACTACAAGCTGGCAGGCCAGGCTTTCTGGGTGCCGGTGGCCTCGGTGGAGCTCAGCCTCTGGGACCTGCTGGGCAAGGTCGCCGGCAAACCCGTTGCCGCGCTCATGGGCGGCGTGCTCAGGCGAGAAATACCGGTGTACCTGTCAGGCTCCGAGCGCAACACGAACGCGGAGGAGGAAGTCGAGATTTACGTGCGCGGGGTCGCCCTCACCGGCGCCCGGGCGGTCAAGTTCAAGATCGGCGGGCGCATGAGCCGCAACGCTGACGCGTACCCCGGCCGCACGCAGCGCCTGATGACGCTGGCCCGCAAGCGCCTCGGCGAAGACATCCTCATCTACGCCGACGCCAACGGCTCCTACGATTCCAGGGCGGCCATCGAAGTCGGGCGCATGCTCGAGGATTTGAAGGTAGGCTTCTTCGAAGAACCTTGCCCGTGGGAGGAACTGGGCGAAACCAAACAGGTCGCCGACGCCCTCTCGATCCCGGTGGCTGGTGGCGAGCAGGACGCCAGCCTCTGGCGCTTCCAGTGGATGATCGAAAACCGCGTGGTGGACATTGTCCAGCCCGACATCAATTACAACGGCGGCTTGATTCGCACCGCGCGCGTGGCGCGCATGGCCCGCAAGGTCAACATGTGGATCGTTCCCCACAACACGCAGACCGACGCGGCCGCCTGCAACATGCTCCAGTTCGCTTCCGCCATTCCCAACGCCGGCCCTTATATGGAGTTCCCATTCCGCGGGCCGCGCAAGCCGGCCTCCTGGTACTCGCCCAACTTCGAGATCCGCAACGGCGTCATCAAAGTCCCGGAAGGCCCGGGCCTGGGCGTAGAATTCGATCCTGCCTGGCTGGCGAAAGCCGTACGCGTGGAGACCTGCTGAACGATCACGGGTTGGACTGGGCAGGATAGCGCAGCACGGTGAAGTTTTCCAGGCTGACGGTATCGGCGCCCGCGGCCGCCATCGCACCCAGAAACTCCACCGTGAGTAGCGAGGTCGTGGGATCGCCGGCCACGCCGGCCGCGGCCGAAAAACTCAGGCCCGCGCCCCAACTCTGCGCGCTCCACTGCGCGCCGCTGGCGCGCAGGGCGGCGTCCGCGCGCCCGCTCACCAGCGTGACGCTGGCGTCGGCCCCCCGCGCCGCCACCGCCGTCGTCCCCCAGCGCACTTCGATCTGAAAGCCCGTGCCGCTTCCCTGGTGCGCGTAATCGAAGCGGATCTCGACACGATCGCCTGCTTTCAACAAGCCTGCGGGAATCGTGCAACTGCCCAGCCGGGTCAGCGTGGTCGAACCGGTGGCCGATCCGGTGCTGCTGCAAATCACTTGGGGCAACGTGTGAACCTGGCCGCCTTCCACCGTCTTGCGCGTTTCCGCCCCCTGGTTGTACCAGAAATCCCCACTGGCAGGGCTCACCGGGTCGCTCACGCCGCCTGCATCGCGCCAGGCCGCTTGGCCTACACTGGTCGCGGCCCGGAACGAGCTGCCGGTGAACTGACCCGAGCCGTCAACCCCCGCCACTTCGACGCCGTACGCGTTCTGCCAGCTCTGAAGGGGCGATGTCCCCTGTCCCTCCCCCGCCCGCACCGCCAGCGTCGTGCTGGCCCCCGCGCTAGCGTCCCAGACGGTCAGGGTTGCCGTGCCGGCGTTATTTCCCACCGAGAGCCTGCGGTTCTGGTTGTCCCAGAACAGGCGCGCCTGGTTCTGCGCCAGGTTGCCCTGCTCGTCCACGAAGGGCACCGAACCCGTCGGGAAGGCCGTGAACAGGCACGCGTTCCACACCGCATCCTGGCCGTTGGAGGTCAGGCACCGGTTGGCGGGGCCGAGCGGCAGCCGCGACCAGGTGGTGGGTGAAGTACCCAGCGCAACGATCAGGTCGCCCCGTACCGGCGCCGCTGGAGTCGTGTCCGGATGCGCCGCGCTCAGCAGGTCATGCGCGCTCGATCCCTGCCCCGGCAACCGGTAGGATGCCGTCAGCACGTCGCCCGGCTGCGGAATGGCCTCACTGGCGAAGGTGATCACGTTGCCCTGCAATGTGTAATCCAGGCCCTGCCGCAACAGCAGGCCGTTGCGGTAAAGCTCGAGCGAGGAAGGAGGGGTGGGACTGTCGGCTAGCGTGAACACCGCGTTGGTCCCGTTCAATAGCCCGGCTGGCGTTTCGGCATCCACGAACTCCGCCGAGGCGCCTCCGCCCACGCCGCATGGCCCCGAAGTCCCGTCCACACGCACGCAGTCCTGGAGATTGCCCGTCACAGCCTCCAGTGCGCCGCTGGCATTGATGAACACGGCGCGCGACGACGTGTAGCCCGCCCCCTTCACGGGACGTTCCTCAAGCGCTGCCAGCAAACCGGCCACATCGGCGATCTGGATCGTGCCGGTCTCGGGCGAACCTGAAACGGGACTCGCTACCCGCACGTCGCGCACCCGCAGCGGCGTGGCGCTGGGCGGCACCGCCCAGTTCTCCTCGAACTGCACTTTACCCTCGCTGTTGTAGCGGACCCGGTACGTGGTCGGCGGCGTCGCCGTCGTCGTCGGCACCAGCTTGACGCGCAGCAAGCCGTTGACGATGGGTACGGTCAACTGCTGCATCGCGATGTTGGAGCGGTCCGAAGCCTCGAAGCTCCGCCACTCGATGATCAGCAAACCGTTGAACGGCGTGCCGTCCGCCTTGTACAGCACATCCTGGATGGTGGTCAGCGGCGGCGTCGCCCACAACGCGGAAACTGCCACCAAAGCGCACATGGCTCTCATGGAGTTGGTCAACCTCCGAGAAAAAAAACATCCCGGCACCTGCCGCACTCGGACCTGCCCGCGCTTTGCATTGGTCGGCGGCGGGTGGGATCGCGGGGCCGACAAGCGCCGGGACCCAAGCCAGGGGGAACTACTGGCCTCAGTCTAGGCCACTCCCCTGCGGAGCGCCTCGGATCAGTCCCTGCACCAGGGAAGAGAAGCCCCTACCCCTCAATAAGATGGCCGTATCTGCTTTTGTTTGCAGCCCTTGTCACTGCTCCACCGCTTCGTGCGAGAATCGTTCCGGGGCAAGCGCTCCCGTGCCCAGCGGGGCGCCGCACCCAAGCTACACCCATGCAACAGGTCTCTTGGTCCGATTCCGAACTGATCCGGCGCGCCGGCGACCTGTGGAAGCAAGCGACCGATTCTTCTTTTCTCCAAGCGATTGCCGCCGGCTCCTTGCCCGAGGACGCCTTTCGTCGCTGGCTATGCCAGGACTACCTGTTCGCCCTAGGACTCACCAGCTTCCAGGCTGTAGCTCTGGCCAAGGCCCCCCGCGACGCTCACCGCGTCCTCATCGGCGGGCTGGTGGCCTTGGACAACGAACTGGAGTGGTTCGAAATGCATGCCCGGCGCCGCCAGGTTTCGCTCGGCGAGCGGCCCCACCCGGTGTGCCGCGCTTACCTGGATTTCCTCATGCGCAGCGCTTACACGCACCCCTGGCCTGTGCTGGCCGCCATTTTGTTCGGCGTGGAGGCCTCTTATCTCGCCGCTTGGAGTGCGCTCGCGCCCGCCGGCCCCTACGCCGAATTCATCGAGCGCTGGTCCAGCCAGGCCTTCCTACGTTACGTCTCTGATCTGGCGGATCTGACCGCACGCTATCCGCACCCGGAGGCCCAGCAGGCCTTCCATCAGGTGCTGGCATACGAACGCGATTTCTGGCGCATGGCATGGGAGGGTTAGTTCCATGCTGCATGAAACTCTCTGGGAGGCCAGTCAGGACCTGGCGCTGGCCTGCCTGCGCCACCCCTTTATCGTTGGCCTTGGGGAAGGGACGCTAGATCCCCGTATTTTCCGCGCTTACGTGGAACAGGACTCCTTCTACCTGCGGGCGTTCCTGAAGGCGTACGCGCTGGCGCTGGCCCGTACGGACGATCTCTCGGCCGTCAGCGAATTTTACGAACTCATCGGAGGTGCCTTGCGGGAGCTGGACATGCACCGCCACTACGCCGCCAGCATCGGTCTCGAACTGGAAGCGGCGCACCCCAATCCCGCCTGTCTCGCCTACACCGACTTCCTGCTGGCCACCGCCTGGCACCGCTCCCTCGGCGAGATCCTCGCTGCCATGACGCCCTGCATGCGCCTTTACGCCTGGCTCGGCGAACGACTGTCCGACAAAGCAGCGGAGACCAACCCCTATCGCCAGTGGATCCGCACCTACAGCAGCGCCGAGTTTCACCGACTCGCCGCCCGCATCGAATCCCTGCTCGATCGCCTCGCTGCCGACACGCCCGAGATCCGCGACGCCTACCGCTACGCCATGGAGTGCGAACTGCGCTTCTTCTCCTCCGTGATGCCCGATCTATAATGGCGCGGAACCGCAGGAGTGTTCGCATGCGCAGAAGAGATTTCCTGGGCGCCGCCGCCTTCTCGTTTCAGCTTCCGCCGCCCGGCGAGGTCTTCATCGAACGGCCGCAGCCGGGCAAGCCCCACGCAGGCAAGGTGCTCGCCGCCATCCAGCCCCACGCCGACGACATTCCCCTGTTCGCCGCCGGCCTGGTGCTCAAACTCATTGACGAGGGCTACACCGGCTATCTCATTCGCACCACCAACGATGACATGACCGGCCCCGGCGGCATCGGCGAGGGAGTCCTGACCAACGAGCGCGACAATCTGGAGGTGGCGCGCGCGCTCGGCCTCAAGCAGGTCTTCGATCTCAACTACGGCAACCACCAGATGGATGGCATCTCCAAGCCCGAGCTTCGCTGCCGCCTCATCTTTCTCTTTCGCCTGCTTCGCGTGGACACCCTGATCTCGTTCGATCCCTGGTGCCCGTACGAAGAAAACCCCGACCACTACGTCACCGCCCAGTGCGTCGAGGCAGCCTGCTGGATGGCGGGCATGTCCAAGGACTATCCCGAGCAGTTCGCCGCCGGCCTCAAGCCTCATGCCGTGCGCGAGCGCTATTACTACGCTCGCGGCCCGCAACTGGTCAACCGCATCGTGGACATCAGCGCGGTGATGGATCGCAAGGTCGAGGTGAACCTGCTCAACCGCGCCCAGGGGCCGGCTGGTGAGTCCGGGGCGCGCCTGCGCCGCAGCCTGGCCGAAAAAGGTCTTCGCCTGCCGCTGCTCGGCGACGACGATCTCACTGCGAGCCGCCGCTACATCAAGGAGTTCGTGCTGGCGCGCAATCGCGAGATCGGGCAGCGTTACGGGCTCGAGTACGCCGAGGCTTACCATTACGTCGGCCCCGAGCCTTCGCTCGTGGACGATTACGTGCGCCGCTACGCCGTGCCCCTCGGACGCTGAACCGTGGCGGGCGATTGCCCGCCCGCGGCCCTCGATGGCTTGGGCGCCTGCCTGTTGTGCCTCCTCGCCCGGCGTGTCCGCCCGGCCCGGATTGGATGCCGCGGCGCCTGGCGCAGTCGCTCGGGCTTCTCGAACACGGCCATCTGGCCGGCGGCAGGACGTTGCGCCCCCCCTGCGCTTCTGCGATCACCCG
>JBMFPL010000116.1:0-9086 GCA_049969115.1 Bryobacteraceae bacterium
AACGGACCACCGGGAGCGCCTCCAGCTCCGCCGCCAGCGCACCCGGCGCACCAGGCAGGTCCACTTCGAAGTAGATGCGTGAACGTTCCGGGGTGTTCTCCAGGATTTCGACCAGCGTGACGTCGCCCTGATGGCGCGCGATCACGCCGGTGAGCTGGTGAAGGACGCCGGGCCCGCCCGGCCCCTCGATCAACAAACCTACCCGCTCGTTCGCCATAAGGCGCCTCACTCGGGGACTTCGTACTTGCGAAGGATGTCCTCCCAGTGGCCCTGTGACTTGAGCAGCAGCTCCGCCACTTCCCGCACCGCACCATGGCCGCCGGCGCTCGGCGTGACCCAGTGGGCCAGGCGCTTGACTTCGGGCCTGGCGTTGGCCGTGGCGATGGCCAGCCCCACCCGCCGCATGATCACGGCGTCGGTCAGATCGTCGCCGATGTAAGCCACCCGGTCGGGCTGGAGGCCGGCGTCGCGTAGGATCTCCTCGAAGATGGGGATCTTTTCGATGTGCCCCTGGTAGACGTAGCTGAAGCGGCACTGGCGGGCGCGCTCCTCGGTGGCCGGGGAAACGCGCCCGCTGATCAGACCTGTTCGGATGCCCTTCCAGGAGAGCCACTGGAGCGCGATGCCGTCCTGCGAGTCGAAGCCTTTGGTTTCGACCATGCGGCCGGTGGCGTCCGGAACGTTGTAGAGCTTGCCGTCAGTGAGCACGCCGTCCACATCCATCAGCAAGAGACGGATGCGGGCGGCGCGCTCGACAAGGCTGGCAGGAAATGTCTCCGTCATCACCGCTGGATCCGCGCCGAACCACCGCGGGCGAAAGCTCGCACCTGCTCCAGCGTCGCCATGGTGGTGTCGCCCGGGAAGGTAGTGAGCAGCGCCCCGTGCGCCCAGCCCAGCCGGACCGCTTCTTCTGGAGACTCGCCACTCAGCAGCCCGTAGAAAAAGCCGGAAGCGAAGCCGTCGCCGCCGCCTACGCGATCGTAAACGTCCAGCTCGCAGGTGGGCGCCTGGTAGGACTTGCCGTTCACCCAGGCTACGGCGCTCCAACTGTGCCGGTTGCTGGAGTGCACTTCGCGCAGCGTGGTCGCCACCACCTTCACGTTGGGGTAGCGCTTGACCACGGTTTCGATCATGGCCAGGAAGGCCTTGGGGTCGAGTTTGGAGGCTGCCGCCACCTCGGGTCCGGGAATGCCCAGTCCCAGTTGCAGGTCCTCCTCGTTGCCTACCAGCACGTCCGCGTTGGCCACGATGCGGCTCATCACTTCCTGGGCCTTCTGCTGGCCGCCCCAGACGCCCCAGAGCTTGGCGCGGTAGTTCAGATCGAAGGAGACAACCGCGCCGGCGGCCTTGGCCGCCTGCATGCCCTCGATGATCAGCTCGCCGGTCGTGGCCGACAGCGAGGCAAAGATGCCGCCCGAGTGGAACCACCGCACGCCGCCGGCGAAGATCTCCTTCCAGTCGAAATCGCCCGGCTTGAGCAGTGCGGCGGCCTCGTTGCTGCGATTGTAGAAAACCACCGGCGGGCGCACGCCGAAGCCGCGGTCGCTGTAAACGGTGGCCATGTTGGGCCCGTTCACGCCGTTGTGCTGGAAGCGCTTGTAGAAGGCGTGCACGCCCATAGCGCGGACGCGCTCAGCGATCAGCTCGCCGATGGGGTAATCCACCATCGCGGTCACGATGGCCGTGCGCAGCCCGAAGCAATCCGCCAGGTTGGCCGCTACGTTGTACTCGCCGCCGGAGACGTGAATGTCGCAGCGGGTAGCCTTGCGGAACGGGACCACGCCAGGATCGAGCCGGTGCACCAGGGCGCCCAGCGAAACCAGATCGAATGCCCCTTGCTTGGCTATGTTCAGGCCGGTATCCATCTTCTCGCTATCCTCCTTGCTCAGACGGTGTAAGCGGTGGATGCCACCGTACCGCCGCGGCCGGTCCAGTTGGTGTGGAAAAACTCGCCCCGCGGCCGGTCCACCCGCTCGTACATGTGAGCGCCGAAGTAATCGCGCTGGGCCTGGAGCAGGTTGGCGGGCAGCCGCTCGCACCGGTAACCGTCATAGAAGGCCAGCGCGGTCGAGAAGGCTGGCGCGGGCACGCCGATCAACACCGCCGAGGACACCACCCGCCGCCAGGAATCCTGGCAGCGCTCGATCACGCCGCGGAAGTAATCGTCGAGCAGAAGATTCGTCAGATCGGGGTTGCGATCGAACGCCTCTTTGATGCGGCCCAGGAAGACCGAGCGGATGATGCAGCCCGCGCGCCAGATGGAAGCGATGCTGCCGTAGTTCAGCTTCCAGTTGTATTCCTTGGCGGCCTCGCGCATGAGCATGAAGCCCTGCGCGTAAGAGACGATCTTGGAGGCCAGCAGGGCGCGGCGGATGTCCTCCACCCAGGTGACGCGGTCGCCTTCCAGCTTGCCCTTGGGGCCCTTGAGGATCCTGGAAGCCGCTACCCGCTGCTCCTTCATGGCGCTGAGGCAACGGGCGAAGACCGCTTCGGCGATCAGCGTGACGGGCACACCCAGGTCCAGCGAGCTGATGGTAGTCCACTTGCCCGTGCCCTTCTGGCCGGCGGTATCCAGGATCTTATCCACCACGTAGTCGCCGTTTTCGTCCTTGTAAGCGAGAATGTCGCGGGTAATCTCGATCAGATAGCTGGACAGCTCGCCCTCGTTCCACTGGGCGAAGGCCTGGTGCATCTCCTCGTTGGACATGCCGAGGCCCTCCTTCATCAACTGATAGGCCTCGCAGATCAGTTGCATGTCGCCGTACTCGATGCCGTTGTGGGCCATCTTGACGTAGTGGCCGGCGCCGTCGTCGCCGATCCACTCGCAGCAGGGCTGGCCGTCGGGCGCCTTGGCCGCGATGGACTGGAAGATGTCCTTGACCAACGGCCAGGCCTCCGGGGTTCCGCCGGGCATGATGGAGGGACCGTGACGGGCGCCCTCCTCGCCGCCGGAAATGCCGGTTCCGATGTAAAGCAGACCTTTGCTGCGCAGGTACTGGGTGCGGCGGATGGTGTCGGGGAAATGCGAGTTGCCGCCGTCAATGATCAGATCGCCCGGCTCCAGATGCGGTAGCAGCAGTTCGATGAAATCGTCTACCGCCTTGCCCGCCTTCACCATGAGCATGATCTTGCGGGGCTTCTTGAGCAGGCGCACCATTTCCTCGATCGAGTGGGCGCCCAGAATAGTGTCGCGTCCCTTGGCCGCACCGTTGAGGAACTCGTCCACTTTGGACACGGTGCGGTTGTAGGCCACCACGGTGTAGCCGTGGTCGTTCATGTTGAGGATGAGGTTCTGACCCATGACTGCCAGGCCGATCAATGCGATGTCGCCTTTGGGTTCCATGCTCTGTTCTCCTTGACGAATCTCCACGCGCCCGGGCGCATGGAACAAACGGGGGAAAGGCGGAGCGCCCGCATGATTGCGCTCCGCCGGGAATGGCTCGTGCTAGTGCGACGCCAACCTTACCCTTATATCATACGGCCCGATCCCGCTTCAGAAGCGGCGCGGCCCTCGCGCAGCACACGCGCCAGTTGCTCGCGAACCCGCTCGTCCACGGGCAAAGCGCGCACTCTGGCCACCGCCGCTTCCAGATCGTAGTTCACCGAACGCAGCTCGATGCGCCCGTCCTCCCAGACCGCGTAGCAAGCCTCCGGGCGCCCGTGCTTGGGCTGGCCCACGCTGCCCGGATTCACCACCCAGCGCCCGCCCAAGTGGCGGGCGAACGGCAGGTGCGTGTGACCGGTGAGCACGATGTCCGCCTGGATGCGGGCGATCTCGCGTTCCCACCGCTCAGAATCCGGCCCGCAGTAAGGATAGAGCGGCTCGGAAGGCAGGGCGTGACTGAGGTGAAAGCGCACGCCAGCGATCTCGCGGACCGCGGTCAAAGGCAACTCGCAGAGGTAGCGTTTCCGCTCCTCGTCCAGCACGGCGATGGTGTATTGCCGGGTTTGTTCCGCCATCTCGCGAAAGGCAGGCGAGCATCGCGGGTCGGCATCGAAGGCGACCGCGTGGTCATGGTTGCCGCGCACAACTAGCGAGGCGCGCTGCCTGACGATGTCTATCACGGCAGCCGGTTCGGCCCCATAATCCACCAGGTCTCCCAGCACCCAGAGCTCGTCGCACTCCTCCCGGATCACCGTGAGGGCTTCGAGGTTGGCGTGCAGGTCGGAAACAATCAGGATCCTCAACTCACATCTTCCCGCCGCGCAGCAGGTAGTAGAGCACCGGAGTCACGATGAGCGAAAGGATCATGGAAACGGTCACGCCGCCAATGACGGCGATGGCCAGCGGCTGGAGCATCTGGGCGCCCGAGCCCACCGCCATCGCCAGGGGAAGCATGCCGCAGACGGTGGCCAGCGCCGTCATGAGAATGGGGCGCAAGCGGCGCCGTCCGGCGCTGAAAATGGACTCGCGCAGGCCATAGCCCTGCGAAGCGAAATGCTTCTCCGAGTCCAGCATCAGGATGCCGTTCTTATGGACGATGCCGACCACCATAATCAGGCCCATGAAAGAGGAAATGTTCAGCGTCTTGCCCGTCACATAGAGCGCGGCCAGCGCGCCCGAGCCGCACAGAACGGTAGCGATCAAAATGGCGATGGGATGCGAGAAAGTGCGGAACTCGAGGACCAGGATGATGAAAATGAGAAGGACGGACATCAACAGGACCTGGAGCAGCCCGTAGAACGACTCGCGTTGCAACTGGTAGAGGCCGCCGTACTCGATGTCGGTGCCCGCGGGCAGGGGAATCTCGCGCGGCAAGCGCTGGCGAATCTCTGCCATGGCCGAACCCAGATCGCGCCCGCTGACGTAGGCGGTCACGGCGGACATGTTGCGGAGGTTGTCGCGGTGGATCTCGGTCTGCCCCTCTTCCACTTCGAGGTCGGCGATGCTGGACAGCGGGACGGTCACGCCCGTAGCGGAGGTGATCAGCAGCGACTTGAGTTTGTCCGTAGATGAACGGAACCCGGGCGGGTACCGCACGCGGATGCCGGCCAGGCGGTCGCCGCGGATCATGTCCGAAGCTGCGATGCCGTCCAGAATGGCGGCTTCCAGCTCGCTGACGTCGCGCACGCTGAACCCGGCCCGGCTAGCCTTGGCCAGATCCACACGGAAGTTGACTGCGGGGCCGATGACGATGGTCTGATTCACAACGTCCACCACCCCGCGAATCTTGGGCAACCATTGGGCGATGCGAGCCGCGACCGCCTTGAAGACGCGGTCATCGTCGTGGAAGACTTTGATCTCGATAGGCTTGGGCGCCCAGGCCAGGTCTCCGATCAAATCCTCGAGGATGTGAGGAAACTCCACCTCGATGACCGGCTCTGCGCGGTTGATCTTCTCCCGCAGCTCGCTGATGACCTCTTCCAGGCTCCGGCTGCGCTTGCGCTTGAGCTTCACCAGGAAGTCCCCCGTGTTCGGCTCGGCTATGGCCAGCGCCAGCCGCGCGCCCGTTCGCCGCGAGTAGCTTTCCACCTCGGGCGTTTCCCTCAAAAACTGCTCGATGTGACGGAGGACGCGGTCGGTTTCTTCGAGCGAGGTGCCTGGCGGCATGATGTAGTCGAGCACGAAAGCGCCCTCGTCCATCTCGGGCAGGAAGCTGCTGCCCAACTGCGAATAAATAGCCACCGAGACGATGACGATCGTCACCGCCCCGGCCAGCACCCAGCGGGGATGCCTGAGAGCAGCGTGCAAGGCTTTTTCATAGCGCGAAGTCAGCCACCGCATCAGGCGACCCTCGCCGGCCTGCTCGGCTTGCTCCAGGTCGGTGGCCGGCGACCCGGGCCGGCTGCGGAACAACCAGCCCGCTAGCACGGGCGTGAAGAAAATCGCCAGGAAAAGCGAGGCCAGCAGGGCTGTCACCATGGTCAAAGCGAGGGCGCGAAAGAACACGGCCGTCAGCCCGCCCAAGAAGACCAACGGCGCGAACACCACGATGGGCGTCAGCGTGGAGCCGATCAAGGCAGGCGTCAGCTCGGTGATGGCGCTCCGGGCGGCCTCGCGCGGCGCCTGGCCCATGGATAGATGGACGACGATGTTTTCCACCATTACGATGGCGTCGTCAATCACCACGCCTATGCAGGCCGCCAGACCGCCCAGGGTCATCAGGTTGAAGCTCATGTTGAAGAGCTTCATGAACACGATGGCGGTCAGTACGGCCAGCGGGATCACTAGCGCCGCCACCAGCGTCGTCCGCCAGCTTTTCAGAAACCCCACCAGCACGCCCACCGAGAGCAGCAGTCCGATCAGGATCGCCTCGCGCACGCCCGAAATCGAATCCCGCACCAGCACCGATTGGTCATAGAACGTGGCCAGTTCGATATCCGGCGGCAAGGACTTCTTGATCTGTTCCAGCTCGCGATTGACCGCATCGGCGATCTCCACCGCGTTGCCGTCCGGCTGCTGGAGCACGTTGATCAGCACCGCGGGCCGGCCGTTGGCGGTCACGATGTTATAAACCGGGCGCTCGCCCGCCACCACGCGTGCAATGTCTTTCACCCTGACCGGCGTGCCTTTGACCACGCTGACCACCAGATCCTCGATCTGTTCCTTGCGAGTGATCAGACCGGTGACCGTGGTCAAGTAAAGGTGGTAATTCTCCTGGATCATCCCGGCGGGCGCGATCAGGTTGCTGTTGGCGATGCTGTCCACCACGCGGGTCAGAGGGAGGCCGTAGGCGCTGAGCTTGCCCGGATCCACCAGCACGTGAAACTCGGGCCGGCGACCGCCCACGATGCGCGTTTCCGCCACCCCCGGCAATCGGTAAAGGCGCAGCGCCAGGTCATAGTAGGCCAGCTCCCAAAGCTCGGTGAGGCTTCGCTTGGGCGAGGTGATGCTGAAGCCGATCATCGGAAAGACCGAGAAGGTGAGCCGGTTGACGTAGAAGCGCGATTCGGGCGGCAGGGTGGGCATGATCTGCGCGATGCGCCCCTGTACCTGGTGCAGCGCGTGCAGGATGTCCACATCCCAGCGGAAAAAGACGCTGATCTCAGTGGACCCACGGCTGGTGACCGAGCGCACGTTAGTGATGCCCGGCACGATGCGGATGGCTTCCTCGATGGGGCGCGTCACCTTGATCATCTGCACGTTGACGGGCGCGATGCCGTTGTCCACCAGGATCACGATGCGCGGGAAGTCGGTCTGGGGAAACAGCGAGATGGACAAACGGAACAGGAAGATCAGGCCCGCCACCGCGAAGCTGGCCACGATCAGCACCAGCGCGCGGCCGTGGCCTTCGACGAACCGGGCCAGCCGCGAAGTCACCGCTTTGCCTCCTCGAAGCGCACCTGCACGCCCTCGGCCAAGCCGTAGCCCCCTTCCACGATGACCAGCTCGCCCTCGTTCACCCCCTTGACCACCTGCACCTTGCCGGCGCTGCGCATGCGGGTCTCGACCTCGCGGGTCTCCACGGTCCGCTCGCGGCCCACCACGCGCACCATGCCGCGGCTGGCGCCTTCCACGAATTCCACCGCGTTCAGGGGCACCGTCACCGCTTGTGGAATCACGCCCGTGATGATGGTGACATCGCCGAACATGCCAGCGCGCAGCTTGCGCTCCGGGTTGGGGATTTCGCACCAGGCCTCCACCGTGCGGCGCTCCGGATCCACCGCGCGGTTCACCACGCTGACGCACCCGCCGTACTGGCGTTCCGGCTCATCCACCGGCTGGAACCTACACGGCTGGCCGGTTCTCACTGGCCCCGCCTCCGCTTCCGGCACTTGCGCCCGCGCCACCGCCACCGCCAGCTCGGCCACCAGGAAAACGGGAGCGTCCGGTCTGGCCATATCCCCTGCGAACATGTACTGCTCGGTGACAACGCCCGAGAAAGGAGCACGCAGCCTCGTGTATTCCAACTGGGTCTCGACATAGGCCAACCGCGCCCTGGCCTGGGCCGACCGGCTCTCCGCGATGCGAATGTCGCGCTCGCGGGTTTCCTGCTTCAGCAACTCGAGCGAAGTCTTGGCCACCTCGTAGTTGGCCTGCGCCTGCTTGAGCTCCGTTTCGCTGACCAGCAGCTCCCTGCCGGGAATCGCGCCTTGCTCGTAAAGCGCGCGCCGGCGTTCATAGATTTTCTGCGCCTGGGCCAGAGCGGCCTCGGCCGCGACCAATTGCCCGCGGGCGCGCTCGATGTCGGTAGGGAGCGAGCCGGCTCTGAGTTTCTCCAGCGTGGCCTCGGCATCCGCCACCGCCGCTTGGGCCTCCGCTCTTTGGGCCAGCAGATCACGATCCTCCAGCTCCGCCAGCACCTGCCCGGCGGCCACCGTGTCCCCCTTGCGCACCAGCAGCCGCCGGATGGGCGCGGTGATGCGCGCCGCGACGCCCGCCTGCTGGCGCCCGAAAACGCTGGCCGGGGCGGTCAGCTCCGCCCGCAGATCCTCGCGCGTGGCCCGCGCCACTTTGACCTCAACCACCGGCTTCACCGCCTCCTGTTCGGAGTGCGTGCCGCATCCCGTGATCGCCACCAGCAAGCCAAAGCACAATCCGTGTTTCATCGCCCGCTTGCCACCTCCAGATCGGCCCTCGCGTTCAGGTAGTCGCTGAGAGCCATGTAGTAGTTGGTACGCGCCTGGGTCAGTTCCTGTTGCGCGGTAACCACATCGAGCGCCGTGCCCTCGCCTCCCTCGTAGCGCAGCCGGCTCAACCGCAAGCTTTCCTGGCAGGCTTGGACCTGGGTCTGCGCCATGCCGATTTGCCGGTGCAACTGACGGACACGCGCCAGCGCCGCCTGGTATTCCCGGGAGAAGCTGCGCTCGGCGGCCGCGCGCCTGTCCTCGGCCTGCTCAGCCCGCAGCCGCGATTGCTGGACTGCGCTGTGGGTCTTCAGCCAATCGAAGACGGGTATGTTGAGAGCAAGGTAGGCGGCGTACCCCCTGTCGGTCCAGGCCACGCGGTGCGAATCCAGACCGTACTGGAAGACCATTCCGAGTTGGGGCAGCATGGCGGAGCGCGAACGCCGGGCTTCGGCCGCCGCCGCCTGCCGTTCCGCCTCCAGGATCCTGAACTCGGGCCGGCGCAGGAATGGCTTCCCGGGCTCCGGCGTTTCCAGCGCGGGAACGGGCCGGCTCAGCAGATCGTCCAGTTCCAGAGG
>JBMFPL010000117.1:0-9064 GCA_049969115.1 Bryobacteraceae bacterium
ATCACGAGGTCGCGGCCCGTGAAAGCGCGGGCCAGTCGCAGCGCGCTCATGGTGGCCTCGGTGCCGGAGTTCACCAGGCGCACCATCTCGATCGAGGGCACGGCCTCGCAGATCAGTTCCGCCAGCTCGACCTCGCGCTCGGTGGGCAGGCCGAAACTGGCGCCTGCGCGCGCGGCTTCTTCTACCGCGGCCACGACGTCCGGGTGCGCGTGGCCGAGCAGCAACGGTCCCCAAGAGCCGATGTAGTCGAGATAGCGGTTGCCATCGGCGTCCCAAATGCGCGCTCCCTGGCCGCGCACGATGAAAGGCGGGGCGCCCCCAACGGCGCGGAAGGCCCGGACCGGGGAGTTGACGCCACCCGGAATGACGCGCTCGGCGCGGGCGAACAAAGCCTGGCTACGCTCGTTTTTCATACCGGATTTTCACGAGGCAGTATGCGGCTGAAGAAGAAATTCATCACCATTTCAAACAGGGTTCCGTGCAGATTTTTGAGCAGCCGGTCCTTCAAATCCTGGTAAGACTGGGTGCCGGCGAACAGGTCCTGCATGAGAGCGTAAAAGCGCGGGCTGCGGCGCATGAACTGGACCATGCGCTGGGGCACCGTGCCGAAAAGGAATTTGCCGAGGAAAAGCCGCTTGGTCAGGCCCGCGCCGAAAGCCAGATCGCTGACGAAATCGCGGATCAGCAAGTGGCGGTAAGCGCGCGGTTTCTCCTCGGTCGGGTGCGCCTCGGAGAGCACGACCTGGGCGGCCAGGTCGGCCGAGCGCATGGCGTAATAGAGGCCCTCGCCGGTGACCGGATCCACCAGCCCCCCGGCATCTCCCACGGCCAGCCAGCCTGGCCCAGCCACGCGGTTGCGGATCCACGCGCCCGGCTCGAGCGAAGGGAGCAGGTGTGCGTAGAACTGGCCTTGCCTCCAGTCCAGGCCGCGCCGCTGAAGATAGGCTTCCAACTTCTGCCTCAGAGCCGCTGCCGGAACTCGCTTGCCGCAGATGCCCGCCGAGAGGTGCCCGCAGCGGGGAAAGATCCAGATGTAGCCCTCGAGCAAAGGAACGAACTCGACGTCAATGTGGTCCTGCTGCTCGGGCAGGTAGTAGCCCAGCGCGAGCATCATGTCCGAGGGGCTGTACTCGGTGCCGACGTTGCGCAGGTTGTTGCGGGCGCCGGTGGCGACGATCAGAAAGTCGGCTTCGAGGTTGCCGTGGCGGGTCTCGACCGTCCAGCCGGCGCCGTGCGGCCGCACCTCCAGCACGCGCGCCTGTTCGATGCGAGCGCCGGCGCGGCGGGCTCGCTCGAGCAGCATGCGGTTCAGGTCGTAGCGCGAATAGATGAGCAGCGGGCTGCGGAGCCTGAGAGTGGCCCAGCCCGCGCCGGGCGCAGCCAGCCGGGTCTCGGTGACCAGCTTCTTGGGCGTATCGTTGTCGAGCAGGAAGGGATAGCGCTGGTAAGCCTTGAAGGTAAGCCCGCCGCCGCAGGGCTTCTCCCAGACGAGCTTTTCGTCCACCAGCATGGTGCGCAGGCCCGCCTGGGCCAGGCGCTCGGCGGCGAATGCGCCAGCCGGGCCGCCGCCCACCACAATCACGTGCCGCATAGGCTTACCTCGCGGGCGCTTCGCCTCCGCCCTGCGTGGGAGCGCCGAGTTGAGGATGCCCGGGAGGCAGCGCCGCGCCCCGGCCGTGGGGCGCACCTCCGGCTTCCGCTTTGCTTTTGACTACCCAGCGGCCGCCCTTGCGCTCCAGCGTATAGCGCATCTGGAAAGCCTCGCCCTCGCCCCGGCGGGGGCGGAAATTCACCACCGCGTCAGCTTCGTTTTGGCGGATGGCCACGGAGGTGACTTCCACCTGGATGCCTTTGAGATCGAGGTCAGGCCGGGAAGCCAGATGATCGAGGATACCCTGGCGTACCGCCTCGACGCTTTGCGGGTTGCGGCTGCACGAGGCGGCGAGCAGGAGTCCGACGGTGAGGAACGCGCGCGCCCAGTTCACCTCTCGATTATATCGTCCGCGCAGGCGCTGTCCTCGATTCCAGGATATGATGATGCTCATGAACCACGCAAAGATCCTGCTTGCCGGATTGGTCGCGGGCGGTCCCGCTCTGATGGCGGCCGAACCGATTTACGATTTGCTGCTCAAAGGCGGCCACGTCATTGACCCCAAGAACAACCTCAGCGCGCCTATGGACGTGGCCGTCGCGGGCGGCAAAATCGCGCGTGTGGCGGCGGGAATCCCTGCCGCGGAGGCGCGGCGCGTAGCGGACGTCTCCGGGCTGTACGTGGTCCCGGGGCTGATTGACATGCACGTGCACGTCTACGCGGGCACGGCAGTCAAGGGGGTGATCGCGGGCGATCAGAGCGTGTACCCGGACGGCTTCAGTTTTCGCTCCGGCGTCACCACCATGGTCGACGCGGGCAGCTCGGGCTGCAAAAACTTCGAGGACTTCCGGCAGCGCGTGATCGAGCGGGCGCGCACGCGCGTGCTGGCTTTCCTGAACATCGCGGCAGGCGGGATGGGGCCGGAGGGTGAGGACGAACCCAAGCTGCTCGACGCCGAGGCCGCGGCGCGGACTGCCAAGGCCCATCGCGATCTGATCGTGGGCATCAAAACCGCGCACTACAAAGGGCCGGGGTGGACTTCGGTGGAGCGCGCGGTGGAAGCGGGCCGGCTGGCCGGAATCCCGGTCATGGTGGATTTCGGCTACCTCGATGAGATCCGGAACCTGGAGACGCTGCTGACCGAGAAGCTGCGGCCCGGAGACATTTACACGCACGCCTACTCGGGGCACCGCGGCGAACTGCTGGAGAACGGCAAGCTCAACCCGGCCATGCACGCAGGCCGGAAGCGGGGCGTGCTGTTCGATTTGGGCCACGGCGGAGGCAGCTTCTTCTGGTACGTGGCGGTCCCCGCCTTCCAGGAGAAGTTCTATCCCGACGTCATTTCCACCGACCTGCATACCGGCAGCATGAACGCGGGCATGAAAAATCTGACCAACGTGATGTCGAAAGTGCTCAACCTGGGCGTGCCCCTGGAAGAAGTCATCCGCATGACCACGGTGAACCCGGCGCGGGCCATCCGGCGGCCGGAGTTGGGGCGGCTGGAGGCGGGCGCGGAGGCGGACGTGACGGTGCTGCGGCTGGATCGCGGCAACTTCGGCTTCGTGGACGCGGCCGGCGCGAGGATGAACGGCTCGCAGTTGCTGGTGGCCGAGATGACCATCCGCGCGGGCCGGATCGAGTGGGACCTCAACGGGCGGGCGGCCCCGGACTGGAGGACATTCCCCTACAAGAAAGGCATCTGGCGACCGTGAGCAGGCTTGCACGCCGGCCGGCGCCGCCGCGTCTATGTCTATGTGATCCGCACGGCGGCGTGGGTGTGTGTGATGACCGCGGCAGCCGGGGCCGCCGAACTGGCGCCTGTGCTGCGCGGCATCGAGAACCGCTATAACCGCGCGCAAACGCTGGAGGTGAACTTCGAGCAGAGCTACCGCGGGCAAGGCCGGGCGTGGAAGCCGGAGCGCGGCCGGCTCCTGCTGCGCAAGCCGGGCAGGATGCGCTGGGAATACTCCGAACCGCCGGGGAAGCTGTTCGTGACCGATGGCAAATTCGCGTGGCTGTATACGCCCGCCACCAACGAAGTGGAGCGGGCTCGGCTGAAGCAAACCGAAGACCTGCGCGCGCCGCTGGCCTTCCTGCTGGGCAAGCTGGATTTCGAGCGGGACTTCAGGCGGTTCGTGTGGAGGAAGGAGGGCGAGGACTACTGGGTGGCGGCCGAACCAAAATCGGACCGGGCTGTTTACAGCCAGATCGAGTTCCGCGTGGATCCGCAGTACCGCATCCGACAGGTGCGCATTCAGGGACAGGACCGCTCGCTGATGGAGTTCCGCTTCGATAACGAACGGCTGAACCCGCCGCTTCCGGAATCGCTTTTCCAGTTCCGGCCGCCCGCAGGAGCGCGCCTCATCGAATCCAGTCTCTGACGGGGAAGGCGATGGCCGAGTTCGTGCTCAAGTACGCCGACAGCCGGGGCCGGATTCACCAGCAGGTGGCCGAAGCCGCTTCCGAGCAGGAGCTGCGGGAGCGCATGGCCGAGCAGGGGTACTGCATTTACTGGGTGCGGCCCCGGGTGGGGGTGGAGTCGCTGGCGCGCGGCTGGCGGCGGCCCAAGCGGATCAACCTGGAAAAGTTCCTCATCTTCAACCAACAGTTCGTCACCCTCATCCGTGCAGGCCTGCCCATTCTGAAGGCCCTGGAGCTGCTTTGCGGGCGGATGACGGACGCGAAGCTCGGGCCGTGGATCCAGGCCGTGCGGGACGAGGTGCGCAACGGCGCGTTACTTTCGGAGGCGTTCCGCAGGCAGGGCGTGTTCCCGCCGGTTTACATCAGCTCGATCCTGGCCGGCGAGAAGAGCGGCAGTTTGCCGGAGGTGCTGGAGCGCTACATCAACTACCAGAAGCTGGCGCTGGCGGTCCGCAAGAAGCTGCTGGTTTCGCTCATCTACCCTGCGTTCCTGGTCTTTCTGGTCTGCTGCCTGGTGGTTTTCCTGGTCACCTACGTGGTGCCCAACTTCGCACAACTTTACCAGAGCATGCAAGCCGAGCTGCCCCGCATCACGCAGATCCTGATCGCGGTGGGCACGACTGCGCGCGCCTACGTGGTGGCCGGTTTCCTGACGCTGGTGGCCGCGCTGGCCGGCTTTCGCATCTGGGGGGCGAGGGAATCGTCGCAGGAGAAGCTGGACCGGGTGAAGCTGAGGCTGCCGCTGGCGGGCGAGATCTGGATCAAGTACCAGGTGGCGCAGCTTTCGCGGGTCTTGAACACGCTGCTGGTGGGGGGCATCCCGCTGGTGCAGGCCTTGCAAACCGCGGCCGAGTCGCTTGGATCGAGCCTGCTGCGCAAGGCTCTGGCGCAGGCGGAAAAACTGGTGCGGGAGGGCCAACCGCTTTCGGTTGCGCTGCGTTCGACGGAGCTGTTCCCGGAACTGGCCTCCGACATGGTCGAGGTGGGCGAGTCCACGGGGGCGCTGCCGGCCATGCTGGCCAGCATAGCCGAGTTTTACGAGGACGATGTGAGCACGCGTTTGACGGCGGCGCTGTCGCTGATCGAGCCGGCGATCATGATCGGCATGGGCGTTTTCGTGGCCTTTGTCCTGGTGGCGCTCTACCTGCCGATCTTCTCGCTGGCGGACACGCTGCGCTGAAAGGAGGCGAGCGATGGCGAGCGAAAGGGTGAAGCCGGCGGATCCGGCCGAGGAGATGGCGCAGGCGCAGGCCCTGGCCGCGCGCTACCGTTGCGAATTTGTGGACCTCAGGCTGGTGCACATCGACCACGAGCTGTTCCGCTCCATCCCGGTGGACCTGATGTTCCGCTACAACTTCGTCCCTCTGCGCGCCGCTAACGGCTGGCTGGAGATCGCGCTGGCCGATCCGCGCAACCTGAACGTGATTGACGAGCTCTCGCTGCTGCTGCAAAAGAAGCTGCGGGTGAAGGTGGCCACGCTGAGTCAGATTTCCGAGCTGCTCAAGAAAACCGAGCAGTCGCAGCGAGTGCTGGAGGAAGTCACCGAGGGGTTCACGCTGGACGTGGTGGCGGAGGAGGAAGGACAGGACGAGACGCTCTCCATCGAGAAGCTAACCTCGGCGGAAAGCGACATCGCGCCCGTGATCCGGCTGGTGGACACCACCATCTTCAACGCGCTGGAGCGACGGGCCAGCGACATTCACATCGAGACGCGCGACAACGAGGTGGCGATCAAGTACCGCATTGACGGGGTGCTCCAGTACGCCATGCCACCCATCGCCAAGGAGTGGCACTCGACCATCATCTCGCGCATCAAGGTGATGAGCGATCTGGATATCGCCGAGCGGCGGGTGCCGCAGGACGGGCGGTTCCGCGTACGCTACAAGAACCGGCTGATTGACTTCCGCGTCTCCATCATGCCGACCATTCACGGCGAGGACGCGGTGCTGCGCGTGCTGGACAAGGAGTCGCTCAGCGAGAAGTTCGCCCGGCTGACGCTCGACGTGGTGGGTTTCTCCGAACACGACCTGGTCAAGTTCCGCCGTTACATCAAGGAGCCTTACGGGATGGTGCTGGTGACCGGGCCGACGGGATCGGGCAAGACCACCACCCTCTACGCGGCACTGATGGAGATCAAGAACGACGAGGACAAGATCATTACCATCGAGGACCCCGTGGAGTACCAGATCAAGGGGATCACGCAGATCCCGGTCAACGAAAAAAAGGGACTGACCTTCGCCCGGGGGCTGCGCTCGATCCTGCGTCACGATCCCGACAAGATCATGGTGGGGGAGATCCGCGACCAGGAGACCGCCCAGATCGCCATCAACGCGGCCCTCACCGGGCACCTGGTCTTCACCACCGTGCACGCCAACAACGTCTTCGACGTGATCGGCCGCTTCCTCAACATGGGGGTGGAGCCGTACAACTTCGTTTCCGCGCTCAACTGCATCCTGGCGCAGCGGCTGGTGCGCGTGATCTGCGAGCACTGCAAGACGCAGGTGCATTACCCCGACAGTTACCTGGCCGAGAGCGGACTGGACCCGGCGCGCTGGCGTGACGTGCCCTTCTACGAGGGGCAGGGCTGCTTCGAGTGCGGCGGTACCGGATTCCGGGGGCGGACTGCGATCACCGAGCTGCTGGATCTGAGCGACCGCATCCGGCAGATGATCCTGGAGCGGCGGCCCACCGCCGAGATCAAGCGCGCGGCGCGGGAGGAGGGCATGGTGTTCCTGCGCGAGTCGGCTCTGGAGAAGGTGCGCAAGGGCATCACCACGCTGCGCGAGATCAACAAGGTGACGTTCATCGAGGAGGTGCCCGGCGCATGATCGAGCGACTACGGCGCTGGCTGCGCGACCCGCCTCCCGCGGTCGCCTTCGAGCTTTCCGAAGAGGGCATCGCGGCGGCATGGCCGGGCCGCCCACCGCGCATCGCCTTCCAGCCGCTCGGGCCCGGCGTGATTTCGGTTTCGCCGCTGCGCGGCAACGTGCTGGATGCCGACGAGCTGGCGGCGAAGATCCGCACGCTGGCAGGAGGCCGCGAGACGCGCAAGCGCCACGACGCTGCCCTCATCCTGCCCGATGCCAGCGTGCGCGTGGTGGTGCTCGATTTCGACTCCTTTCCCTCGGCACCGCCCGAGCAACTGGCGCTGGTGCGGTTCCGCATCCGCAAGGGGCTCCCCTTCGATCTGGACTCGGCGGCGCTGAGCTATTTCGTGCAAGCGACGGCGGGTAAGCGCGTGGACGTGGTGGTGGCGGCGGCGCCGCTGGAAATCGTGACGCGCTACGAAGCGCCGCTGCGCGTATGCGGCCTGCTCCCCGGGCTGGTGACGACCTCGACCCTGGCGGCGCTCGAGCTGGTGCGCGAAGAAGGCGCTGCCGTGCTGATGAAACTGAGCGGGCGGTTCCTGACCATCTCGGTGCTGGAAGGCAGCGCGCTCAAGTTGCTGCGCTGGATCGAGCTGAGCGAGGCCTCTCCGCGCGAAATCCTGGAGCCGCTTTACCCCACGCTGGCATACGCCGAGGATGAGCTGGGGGCGCGCGCGGGCAAGGTGCTGCTGTGCGGGTTCGGGGCGATGACGGAGGGCCTGCGCGCGGAGCTGCAGCGCGAGCTGGGCATGGCGTGCGAGCCGCTGCGGTCGCGCTGGGGCGCGGTGGAGTCCACCAACGCGGGTTTGCTGGGTTGGCTGGAGTCGCTGGAGGAGGCAAGGGCCGCGGCATGAGGATCGGGATCAACCTGGCCAGCGAACCATTCCGACCGCGCCGGCCGGTGATCGTGGCGGCGGCGATGATGGCCGGCCTGCTGCTGGCGGTGCTGGCGACGCTGGCTTACCTCGGCGTGCAAGAACGGGCACGGTTATCGGCCACGCGGGAAGCGGTGGCGCGGCTGGAGGATGAAGCGCGGGCGCTGACCGCCGAGCAGGCGCGCCTGGAAGCCCTGTTGCGCAGAGCCGAGAACGCCGAGGTGCTGGAGCACAGCCTTTTCTACAACAGCCTGCTGTACCGACGGGGCATCAGTTGGACGCGGCTGTTCGACGATCTGGAGCAAGTGATACCCCACAACGTGCGGCTGATCTCGATCCGACCCCAGTTGGGCGCGGAAAACGAAGTGTTGCTGGACATGGTGGTGGGCGCGGAGTCGTCCGAGCCGGTCGTGGCGTTGCTGGCGCGGCTGGAGAATTCGCCGCGCTTCGGCCAGACCCATGTGCACAACCGGATCCCGCCCTCGCAGTCCGAGCCGCTGCTGCGCTACCGGATCAGCGTGCGCTATGAACAGAAACTCTGAAAAGAGCCGGGGGCTTGCCCCGGTTGCGGCCTGGCTGAAGCGGCCCGGGCGCAACGGACGCGCGGGCGTGCACTTCTGGGCCCGTGTTGCGGTGGGCGTGTTGCTGGCAGCGGACCTGATCGCGGCGGTGGTGGTCTTCCAGCCTTGGGGGGGCTCGGCCCAGGATTTGGAGCGGCGGCTGGCGACGCTGCGCACCGAGGTCCAACGGCGGCGCGAGGCGGTGGAGCGCTTGCGGAGCGTGGCGGCCAAGATGGAGACAGCCCGGCAGGAAGCGGAGAAGTTCGTCAGCGAGTATTTCCTGGACCGCCGGACGGTCTCCTCGACTCTGCTGGGCGAACTGGACGAGCTGGCGCGGCAGGCTGGCATCAAACCGAAGGAAGCCTCCTACCAATTCGAACCGATCGAGGGCAGCCAGGGCCTGAGCATAGTGACCATCCACGCGGGCTTCGAGGGGACTTACGGTGATCTCATGCACTTTCTGAACCTGCTCGACCGCTCGCCGCGGTTGTTGATCCTGAGTGATCTGCAAGCGGCGCCGCAGGCGTCTGGCCTCCAGCTCAACGTGACCATGAAACTGAACGCGTTCGTGCGGGAGCAGGCGGGGCCGGTGGCGATGGCGGCACAGAAGGAGGTCTCGCGGCCGTGAAGGTGGGAGCGGAACCGAAGAAGGTCGCCGTGCTTGCGTTGCTGCTGGTGGTGCTGGCGTACGTAGCGTACACGAATTTGCTGGCGCCGGGCCCTAGCACCGCGCCGGCGCGCTCTGCGGGC
>JBMFPL010000118.1:0-7591 GCA_049969115.1 Bryobacteraceae bacterium
ATAAGCCTCCAGGTGCGGTTGGGCGCCCGGCATTCGCAGGCGGAACTCGACACGCTTGACCAGGGATTCGCTGAAGACCTGGACCGATTCCAGCGCGGGACGCTCGGCGCCATCGAACAACAGGCGGATCTTCAGCGTGCGGCGGTAACGCACGCCGGGCAGGTGTCTCGCGTTGGAGTTCTCGGCTGCCTCCAGGGGCGAGAACGAGATTTCGCAGGCGGACCCTTGGCAGCGCCATGCCGTGTGAGCCGCCAGCCACCTTCCCTGCCAGGGATCGTCTACCCGGTCCTCGATGGTGTGGCCGTCCGGTTTGGGCAATGGCCAGTTCCGGAACCAGTACTGGACGCCCGGCGCTACCGGGCGAGCGTCCTGGCGGAAACGCAGGCGGATTCGGGCCACATCACGCTCTTCGGCCCACTGCAACCCGTACACCCAGCCGCCGCCTGTACGGGGCACCAAGCCCGCCGGGGGCGCATAATCGAATGTGGTCTGAAGCGCGTGCCGCTCTTCCGCGCAGCACGGGCGGGCGAAGGGGGCCAGATCGAAGAACTCCTGGGCCGAGGCCATCGCCACGAACAGCAAGCCGGAGGTGAGTCGAAGCATGAAAGGCCTGCTCTGTCGTGCAGACTCATTATGTAGTGGCGGTCTCGGGGACTTCACGATCGTTTCATGACAAGAATGGCACATTTATGATCCTTTGGCGTTATGCGGTCCCGCACCGCCTCCAAGCCCCGGGGCGACCGCCGCCCGCCACAGCCATCCTCGCCGCCTTCGCCCGCCGAACCCAGCGGGGCGCCGGGCGTGGACCTGCTCTCAGCCGAGGAGAAAGATCTTTTCGTCGAGGCGTTCCACAAGGAGCTGGACTTCCTCGAACTCGTGCTGCTGCTGGTCAACCGCTCGTTCCCTTTCGAGAACGTGGACCTGATCTGGGCGCAGGAGGCGCGTTCGGGCCGCGTGACGACACGACAGGGAACCGGCACCACGGGGGCCTTGCGCAACCCGCACCTGCGGTCGCTGGGGGCTGGTCCGCGCAACCCCAACCCGAAGTTCTGCAATCTGGTGAACGACTACGGCCGGCGGGACGCGGAAACCTGCCTGCTTTCGGACCTGGCTGCCACCGAACGCGCGCGGCGCACCGGTCGGGTCCAAGTCTACACCTGTCACGCCGGCATCACCGAAATCGTCGTGCCGGTGCGCAGCGGCCGGCATCACCTGGCTACTCTGCATTGCGGCCAGTGCCTGCGGGAGCCGCCCAGCGAAGCCGGTTTTGCGCGCATCGCCCGCCGTGTCGCTCACCTCGAGCACGTTGAGCTGGCTCAGCTCGAGCGGGCCTATTACGAGCTGCCGGTGATCCCGCCCGAGCGCATCCGCAGCGCGACGTGCATGCTTTCGCTTTTCGCCGACTCCCTGGGGCGGCTCTGGGAACGCTTGCGCGACGCCGTGCGCTTCCAGCGCCAGAAGCTGCGGGAAGCCGACCTGCTCCGGCTCGAGCTTGCCCACGCGATGCTAGCCGGGCGGGGTGACTGGGACCGGCAACGCATGTGCGAGATGATGCGCCGCCTCGGCTTCCGGCGGCCCCCCAACCGGGTGCTGGTCGTTCATACCGAGGCCGGGCTCGAGGGGCCGGGCTGGTCTTCCCAGGATCCAGGATGTGGCGCTGACCGCAGCCTGGCACGCGGTGGAATCGGTGGCCGACAAGGCAGGGGAGGCCGTGGCGGTTCAACTGCGGCCCCACGGCATCTGCGTGTTCCTGCACGATCCCGAGGAGCAGGGGGCGAGTTCCGCCGACCTGTACGCGCACCGGCTCGCCCAGAGGATCGTTCTGGCAGTCGGCGAGCGGTGCGGCACGACAGTCCGCGTGGGCGTCGGGTCCCGCGTGAAGAACTGGCGTCGGTTGAGCGAATCTTACCAGGCGGCGCGTGACGCTCTGGCCGCCACCACGGACACAGTGGCAATCCAGCGCGGTTCGCAACAGGGCTTTCGCATCGTCCGCGAGGAAACGGACCGGCTTTGCCGTCACCTCAGCGAGGGTGACCGCGAGGCAGCCCGCAAGTATGCAAGAGCGCTGCCGGGGCTGGTCTTCTCCCACGTCGGGGCCGGGCCCGAAGCCTTGCCGGGGGCGCGCCACGTGCTCCTTGCCACGCTGGATCTGGTCTGTCACACCGTTCAGCGATTGGGATGCGACGCAGCAACCGCGGACGAGCTGCGCGACGGGTGCGCGAGGGATCTGGAGGCCGCGTGCCTCTGGAGGAGGCGTGGACGCGCTGCACGGAGCGCGTGTTCGCACAGCTCGACGAGCTTTATGCAGGCAAGCACGAGAAGCTGGTGGAACGGGCGCGGCGGATGGTGGAGTGGAGTCTGGAACGTCCGGAGCCGGGCGCGCGGCTTACTCTGGAGAGCGTCGCTTCCTCGCTGGGGGTTTCCGCCGGGCATTTCAGCCGGTGCTTCAGCCGGATCATGGGGGTCTCTTTCCGGCAGTACGTGACGCACATGCGGCTGGAACGCGCCTGCCGACTCCTGCTCGAGCCCATGTACAACGTCAGCCAGGTGGCGGAGGCCTGCGGCTACCCGAGCGTGGGGTATTTCGTGCGGTTCTTTCGCAAGGCCATGGGCTGCACGCCAGGCAAGTATGCCCGCCATCCCGGCTGCATCATGAAAGTGCCAATTCGGTCATCTCGATGACCTAGGCTGCGGGTTCCACCGCGGCGATAATCGTGGGCGGAACATGCGCAAGGTGATATGGGTGGCCCCGGGCATCGTCCGCTTCTGTGATGACGGCGACGGTCCGCCGCCGCTGGCTTCCGGCAGCGACGTCCTGGTGCGGGTGACCGCTGCGGGCATCTGTGCCACGGACGTGCACCTGATCGAGGGACGGCTTCGGCTGGTGGAGCCGCCCGCGGTCCTCGGTCACGAGATCGCGGGGAGCGTGGTCGAGTGCGGCCCCGCGGTGCGGCACGTGCGGCCGGGCGACCGCGTCAAATGTGACTCGGTGATCGGCTGCGGCCGTTGCCCTTGGTGCCGGCGAGGCGCCACCCAGTTTTGCCCTTCGAGGAGTGAATTGGGCATCAGCCGGCCGGGAGGATGGGCCGAGTACGTGGTGGCGCCTGAGCGGAACCTTTACCCGCTGCCCGCCGCCGTTGCCGACGAGGTGGCTGCCGTGATGGACGTCGAGGTACCGGGTCCATGCGCAAGCTGCGGCTCCAGCCGGGCGAATCGCTTGCGATTTTCGGCCCGGGTCCGGCCGGCTTGATCCCGGTGCAACTGGCGCGCTTGTGGGACGCCGGGCCCGTCATCCTTTGCGGCACGCGCCAGGATCGTCTGGAGTTGGGCAGGCGTCTCGGAGCGGATTTTGCCATTGACGTCACGCGCGAAGCGCCGGCGGAGAAAATCCGGGAGCTGACCGGAGGTGCCGGCGTGGATGCCGGCTTCGAAGCGGCCGGCACGCCGGCGGCAGTGCTCGACTTGCTCGCCTCGCTGCGCCCGCAGGGCCGAGCCGTTCTTTACGGACTGCACGGGCGCGCCATCCCCGAATTTCCGGTGGACCAGATCGTGCTCAAGGATTTGACCGTCCATGCCGCCCTGCCTGACCGCACGGGCTGGCCCGACTTGATCGAGCTGGTAGCCTCGGGTGCCCTCGATCTGGCCAGCCTGATCACGCACCGGCTCCCGCTCGAGCGGGCCGCCGAGGCCATCGCCCTGCTCAGGCGGCGCGACCCCGGCGCGGTCAAGGCGGTGTTGCTGGTGTCTTAGCCGGGGTCGAAGCGGTGGAAGATCCCTGCGCGCGCAGGCGCTGGATGGCTTCGCGCAGCAGGCGGCAGTATCGCTGCTGTTCCTCGCTGTCGCGGTAGCTTTCGCGCGGCCAGAAAAAGCCTTTCATGCCGTCCTTGCGGCGCCTGGGCACCACGTGTACGTGCAAGTGCGGCACGCTCTGGCTCACGCGGTTGTTGATGGCCACGAAGCTGCCTTCTGCCCCGAGGCCCTCTTCCATGGCTCGCGCCATGAGCTGCACGGCGGTCCAGAGGGGAATCAGGGCTTGCGGCGGAACGTCGAGCAGCGTCTCGTAATGGGCACGGGGAATCACCAGACAATGCCCCAGGCGCCATGGGCGGTAATCGAGGAAGGCGAGAGCGTGCTCGTCCTCCAGCACGAGGTCGGCCGCCAGCTCGCCGCTAGCGATCTGGCAGAACTTGCAGGCGTTCATCGGGCAGCCGGATGCTTCACTGCCGCGCGGGCGCGCCCTGGGGCGCCGGCGCCAGCTTCGCGGCCCGCTCGCGCTCGCGCATGGGGATGAGGGCGATAGCCACGCCGCTCATCAGCGCCACGCCGAAGACCACCACGCCCATGGCGATCTTGTAGGTGCCGAAGCTCTCGCGGATCAGCGAAACCAAGTAGGGGAACCATGTCTGCGTGATCGTGTTCACTGGCAGGATGATGGCCATGCAGCGGGAGAGCGAGTTGACCCCGTACAGCTCGGCGGCCATGAGCGGGATCAGCATGTAGTCGGCGCCCATGGCGAAGCCGAACAGCAGCCCGAACACCCACGGCGTCTCCGGGGGACGGACCGTGAGCAGAATGGGAATCGTCAGGGCAGAGAGGAAGTAGCTGCCCATCATGACCAGCTTCTTGTTCAGCTTGTCGAACAGCCAGCCGATCACCAGCCGGCCGGCGATGGAGGAGGCGAGGATGATCATGGAGGCTGCGCGCCAGGTGGAGTTCAACAGGCTCTGGAAGCGCGGGTCGCTGGCCGGGATCGTCATCTGATCCAGGAAAACGAATTTCATGTGGAAGTTGACGGCGCCGATCGAGCCGATCGAGCAGGCGCTGCCCACGAGCAGCAGCCAGAAGGGATAGCGGTTGAGCAGGAAGCGGAAACCGTGAGGCTGCACTGAGATTTCGGCCGGCGGCGTATCGGCTCCGTCCGGGTAGAGGCCTTTTTCCGCGGGCCGATCGCGGTGCACCAGCAACGCCAGCGGCCAGGCCAGCAGCACCGTGACACCCATCACCATGAGAGCGATGTGGAAGTTGGTGCCTTCCGTGAGCGGCTTGACCACGAAGGAGCCCAGGAACCCGATCAGTCCCACTCCTACGTACAGGATGCCCATGGCGCGGCCGCGCTTGGCGCGGAACCACTGGGAGATGATCACCTGGTGCGGGATAGGCCCGGAGAGCAGGTAGCCAACGGTGTAGACGACCCACAGGGCCCAGTACACGTAAACGTTCGGACCCATGTTGCCGAAGCCCAAAAACGCCAGGCAGGTCAGGCCGGTTCCCACCACGATCAACTTGCGCGGGCTGAAGCGCGGGATCAGCACTGGTCCCACCCAGAGCGTGAGCACGGCGGCCAACGGGAAGCCGAAGGTGATCTGCGCCTTGCTCCAGCCGAACGTTTTCTCGAAATAGTCGTAGAAGAACGAGATGTTGTAATAAGGCCACCCGACCGCCAGCCCGAAGGTCACGAATGCAGCCGCTACCACGTACCAGCCGTAAAAGACTTTCTTCATGACGTCTTCGACTCCTTGCGCTATCCCTTACAGCACGCGGTTCTTGCCGCGCTCAGAGGCTCCGCAAGTGAAATCCGCCGTCCACGTCGAGCACCTGGCCGGTGGAGTAGTCCAACAGCCCGTCGGCGATGGCGCGCACGGCGCGAGCCACGTCCGCCGGCTCGCCCATACGCCGCTGGGGGAGCAGCCCGGCGGCGATCCGCTCCTCGTAGATCTTCTCCACGGCCGCGATCATGTCAGTGCGTATGATGCCGGGACGGATTTCGAACACCAGGATACCGTCGGCCGCCAGCCGCTGCGCCCACAACGCCACCGCCATGCTGAGGCCGGCTTTCGAGATGCAGTACTCGCCCCGGTTGACCGAGGCCGTGTAGGCGGAAATCGAAGTGATGAAAACGATGCGCCCGCCGCCCTGCTCGCGCATCCACCGCGCGGCGGCCTGGGTGAGAAAATACGGCCCCTTCAAGTTCGTGGCGATGACTTCATCAAAGCTTTCTTCGGTGGCTTCGAGAATGTCGCGGCGCTCGCGAGGCGCCATGCCGGCATTGTTCACCAGCAGGTCCAGGCGCCCGAACTTTGCACGGGCGAAGGCGATCAGCGCCTCGCGGTCCGCGCGGAAGCTCACGTCACACTGGAAGATCTCCACGCCGGCTTCCGCCTTCAGGGATTCGGCGGCGTCCTTGCGCCCGCGGTAGGTCCCGATCACCCGGTGGGTGCGGGCCAGCTCCAAGGCTATGCCGCGCCCGATCCCGCGGCTGGCTCCGGTAACGATGGCAGTGGGTCGGTTGTCGCTCGCTGCTGACATGGTCGGCTGGCGTGGCCTGCGGGCGAGCCGGGTTTCCGGCCGCGCCTCGCACCCCGCAAGCCGCCATCATAGCCGAAGCGGCTGTTGCAGCGTAAAGGTGAGCCGCGTCTCCGACGGGATCTGCACCCGTGGCCCGGAAGTGAGCACCTGGATCGCGGTGCCCGCCCCCGCGCCCGACGCTGCGCCGATGGCCGCACCGCGTCCGCCTCCCGCGATCGCGCCAATGATGGCGCCCAGCGCCGCCGTGCCACCGATCACCTTGGCGGATTCCCCAGTGCGTGAGCGCCCCGCCTGCGTCACTTCCCCGGCCACCACCGGGATGGTCCTGCCGCCAACCGTGATGGAATCCAGATCCAGTGTCAACTGGCCGCCGCCAGTGAGTTTGCTGGGGTCCTTGATTTCGACCAGCCGGGTGAGCACGTTGGCGCCTCTGGGGATGATGGTCTGGCCATTGATGACTACCGGCTCATCCAGGGAAGCGCGGAAGGTCTGGCCCGGGCGGGCTTTCTCGGAATCCACGCTGTCAATCATGCGCACCACGAGGGCGGTGCCGGCTGGAATCTCGATCAGCTGACCGGCGGCCGACGCCGCGGTGGCAGGCCGCGCCGACCTCAGCACGCCGGCAGGCGCCTCGGCAGCGCTGCTGGGAGCGGCGGGTGGCCTGGCGGTTTCGGTGAGCTGCACGACCGGCGGTCTGGCTGGCGCGGGGGTTTGCGCGGCCGCTGACCCTTCGAACTCCAGCCGCGCCACTTCGCTGACGTCGTAGGTCTCCACGCGATCCCCAACCGCCATTCGGATCTGGCGGGCCGTCCCTCCCAGATACGTGCCTTGCACGGTCTTGCCGTTGCGCAGCGTGAGCGTGTCGGCCAATGCAAGCGAAACCAGAAGCATCTCGAGCGCGCAGATGCGGGTTGTCACAGCTTGCCTCCTCGATTCATTGTTGCACTCAGCCATGGCGCCTGTCTGCCGCGGTCAATACAGCGTCAGCTCGACGGGGCTGCCCGCTGCGCAACCCAAACGTCTGGCCGCGGAAGCCTGGTTCATGACGATCTCCAGATAGCCCGTGCTGCCTTCGATCACGGCGAGTTCGCCGGCGGGGCATTCGCCGAAGGTGCCGGCGAAGCGGGTGATGGTTTCCGCGCCCGCGCGCAACAGGAAAGGGCGAGTGGCGACGGTGGGGAATTCGGTGAAACGGAAATTGGTGATCATGTTTCCGAAACGGTCCACCCGCAGCACCGTTCCCGTCCAGATGCGCTTGCCTGTCCGCACCGGTTTGAAGAAATCC
>JBMFPL010000118.1:7601-9061 GCA_049969115.1 Bryobacteraceae bacterium
CAGGCGCGCGTAGTCGCGAATCGGCTTGCCCAGCCGCGCGGGTGCGAGTCCGCGGCTCAAGCGGGCGGCCACGGGGGCGAAAATGTCCCGGCCGTGGAAGGTGCGGCTGAGCGGCTTCAGAAAATAACGCTCCGCGGTGATGGCCCGCACCTTGTGGGGCTGCTCTTCGTAGATCATCGAGAGCACGCCATTGTCGGGCGCCAGGAAATAGTGGCCCCCGGCCTCGGCCACAATGGGCCGCCGCAGCGTACCCACGCCCGGGTCCACGACCACCATATGGACCGTGCCCTTGGGGAAATAGCGCCACGATTGCCAGATCAAGAAGCCGGCCTCCGCAATTTCGAAGGGATTCACGTCATGGCTGATGTCCACCAGGCGCGCGCCGGGGGCGAGGCCGAGGATGACGCCCTTCACGATCCCGACATAGGGATCCGCCAGTCCGAAGTCCGTGGTCAGCGTGATGATGCCTCGGGCCATGCCACTAGAATAGAGAAGAGGAGCCAACGGGCAGGAGAAGCGAGGGGTGCGCGCCTATTTCGATCACAACGCAACCACGCCTGTGGCGAGAGCTGTGCTGGAGGCGATGACGCTGGTCTTCTGTGAGGATTTCGGCAACGCCTCCAGCGTGCACGCTTACGGCCAGGCGGCCAGACGCCGGCTGGAAGAAGCGCGCCGGCAAGTGGCGCGCATGCTGGGGGCGCAGCCCTCCGAGATCGTGTTTACCAGCGGCGGTACCGAGTCCGACAACCTGGCCATCCTGGGCGTGGTGCGCAACGATGCCCGCCCCCGCAAGCACGTCATCACCACTGCGATCGAACACCCGGCGGTGCTGGAGACCTGCGTGCAACTGGAACGCGAGGGGGTGGCCGTGACCCGCGTACCCGTGGATTCGCGAGGTGTGGTGGATCCTGACGAGGTGCGCCGCGCGTTGCGGCCGGAAACCGTGCTGCTCTCCGTCATGCACGTCAACAACGAGCTGGGCACGATCCAGCCGGTCGCGGAAATCGCGCGGCTGGCGCGCGAGGCCGACGTGTGGATGCACTCGGACGGCGTGCAGGCGGTGGGCAAGATTCCGGTCAACGTGACCGAGCTGGGCGTGGATCTGTACTCCGTCAGCGCGCACAAGATCTACGGCCCCAAGGGAGCGGGCGCGCTCTACGTGCGCCAGGGCGTGCCGCTGGGCCGGATCCAGTTCGGAGGCCACCACGAACGCGATCGCCGGCCGGGCACCGAGAACGTTCCCGGGGCGGTGGGGCTGGCGGCCGCCATGGCGCTGGCCGAGCGCGATTTCGATGCGGAAACCGCCCGGCTGGCGCGGCTGCGCGACCGCCTGGAGCAGGGCGTCCTGGAACGCGTGCCCAAAGTCAGCGTCAACGGGGCAAGGGCGCCGCGCTCCCCCAACACGACCAACCTCTGTTTCCACGGGGTGGACGGCGAGGCGCTGCTCATCGCGCTCGATC
>JBMFPL010000119.1:0-9049 GCA_049969115.1 Bryobacteraceae bacterium
GTCACCGCTTGACGCCGGGCTCGCAGTTCCGTAGACTTGGGCGCATAGGGGAAAAGCTCATGAGGCGATGGCTGGCAAGCGCATGCATCGCGGTTTGGCTGCCCTGGGCGGCCATGGGACAGAACATCACGGGGACGATTCTGGGGACGGTAACCGATTCCAGCGGGGCCGTGGTGGCCAATGCCACGGTGGTGGTGGTAAACGAGCAGACCGGCGTTGAGACCAAGGCCGCCACCTCGCCCACCGGCGAGTATGTGGCGCCTAACCTGCTGCCCGGCACTTACACGGTGAAAAGCGAACTGGCCGGGTTCAAGCCCAGCGTGACCCGCGGCGTGCGGTTGCTGGCCAACCGCTCGGTGCGGGTGGATATCGTGCTGGAGCCCGGTGCAGTCACGCAGACCATTGAGGTGCAGGCCGCTGCGCCGGTAGTCAACTCGGAAAGCGCCACCATCGGCAACATCCTGGAGGCTAACGTCATCAGCACCATCCCGCTGAACGGGCGGACGCTGGACAGACTCATCCGCATTTCGGCCGGGGTGACCTCCGACAGCGCCTCTAATCCCCGCGTGGCGGGCAGCGCCTACTGGGGAGGCATCCAGTTCAATGTGGACGGCGCCATGTACAACGACACCGGCAACGGCGGCGGCGCCTACTCCTACCGCAACGGCCTGGCCACCCTGCCTTCGGTGGACGCCATCAGCGAGTTCAAGATTGATTCCAACAACCAGAAGGCCGAATTCGAAGGCTCGGTGGCGGTGACCGTGGTCTCGAAATCCGGAACCAACGAGCTGCACGGCTCCGCCCTGTGGTTCAACCGCAACAAGGAGTTCGCGGCCCGCTATTACTTCACGCATCCGCCCACGCCCAAACCGCCTTACAACCGCAACGAGTTCGGTTACACGGTAGGCGGGCCGGTCCTGCTCCCCGGCGCTTACGACGGGCGCAACAAGACCTTTTTCTTCCACAGCTACGAAGGCCTGAGGGAACGGACCGCCCCTAACTACGTCACCAGCGTAGCCACCCAGGCCATGCGGCAGGGCGACTTCACTGGCCTGCCGGTCATCCTCGACCCGCTGGCGGGAACCCCGTTCCCGGGCAACCGAGTGCCTGCCGCCCGCATCGACCCGCGAGCTGCGAAGCTCATCGAGTATGTCCCGCTCCCCAACACCGAGGGCATCGGCCCGGCGGGGACGCTCTCCAACTACCGCTGGACCATTTCGAATATCTCGGACATCAACCGCTACGGCCTCCGCCTGGACCACCGCTTCAACGAGAAGAACAGCATCTGGGTGAATCTCAATTATTCGAAGGGTTACCCGTACTTTGTCGCAGTCGGTTATCCGCCCAAATACGGTAACTGGGCCAACGGCGGCTATAGTACGCAAAGCGCCAATCTTACCTGGAATTACGCCGTTTCCCCGCGCACGCTGAACGAAGCCCGGTACGTCTATTTCCGGCACGCCTCGACCCGTCAGGGGCTCAACCGGGACTTCGATCCGCGGAGCCTCTTTCCCGCTCTCTATCCGGTGGCTTATGGCGGCCTACCCAACATCAACGTAAGCAATCACGTGGCCATCGGAGACTACGGCGGGGGCGATCCCGGCACGCAACTGACGCCGCAGTTCATTGACAACATGACCCTGGTCCGAGGCAAGCACACGGTGAAATTCGGCGTGGACATGGCGCGGCACAAGGCACTCTCGCCACCGTTCGTGGCCGGCATGGGCTCGGGACTGGCCAACGGCGCCGGTTTGGGGAGGTTCGATTTCAACGGCCGTTACACCTTGGACGACAAGACCAAAAGCGCCCAGCCCGCCCATGCCTTCGCCGATTTCCTGCTCGGCTATCCCTACCGCGTTTATCGCTCCACCACCAGCCCCAACCTGCTCTTTCTGGGGCCACGGGCCAGCTTTTTCATCCAGGACGACTGGCAGGTTTCCCCGCGCCTGACCGTGAATTTCGGCCTGCGCTACATGTACCAGACACCTTGGTACGAGCGGAACAACACCATTTCCAACTTCGACTTCAACAGCGGGCGCCTCATCATCCAGAGCGACCGCATGCCCACCCAGGCGCAGGAGCGCCTGGTCAAGGCCTACCCGATCGTGCTGGCCAGCGAGGCTGACCTGCCCGTGCGCGACATCGAGCCTGACCGCAACAACCTCGGGCCGCGGCTGGGGGTGGCCTGGCGGCCGTTCGGCAACGCCCGCACCGTCTTTCGCGGCGGCTTCGGCGTCTACTACAACTTCTTGCCGGTTTACATCGGCTTTCGCCAGCGAGGTTTCAACAATCCACCGTTTTTGCTAGCCGAGTCTTTCGAGGCCGACCCCGCCTACAAGCCTTCCATCACGCTGGCAGCTCCTTTTCCGGGCGCGGGCGCCATCTCGCCCAATCCCAGCCTCACGGCGGTTCAGAAGAATATCCGCAACAGCGAAAGTTACCAGTGGAACCTGACAGCCGAGCGCGAGATACGTGCCAATCTCGGCCTGCGCGTATCTTACGTGGGCAATCACAGCACTCACCTGCCCTGGTATAACTACTCGATCAACTTGTCACGCCAGCAGATACCCGGGGCGATCCAGCCCAATCGGCCTTACCAGCCGTGGGCAGACATTCTACTGCTGGCGGGCGGAGGAAACTCGATCCTCCACCAACTACAGGTCGAGGCGATTCAGCGTTACTCGAGCGGCCTGAGCTTCCAGCTCGAGTACTCCTGGAACCGCTCCCTGGACGATGTGCCCGTGGTAGGCGGGCCGCAGGATCCTTACAATGCGCGGGTGGACCGGGGCAACTCGGACCAGATCCGCCGGCACATCTTCACTTTCGCCGGCACTTACGAACTGCCCTTCGGCCCGGGGAAGCCCTGGATAAGCAGCTCGCACCCACTGGTCAAGCATCTGATCGCCGGCTGGCAGGTGGCCAGCATCATGTACCTGCGCACGGGAACGCCGTTTTCACCCAGCTTCACGGCCACGCTGGCGGGCTGGCGCGGGGGTCGTCCGGACCGGGTCAAAGACGCGCCCCTGTATCCGGAGAGGAAAACCATGTACCAGTGGTTCAACCCGGCGGCCTTCTCGGTTCCTGCCCCTTACACTTACGGCAACGCGGCACGGAACCTGCTGTTCACGCCGGGTGACATCGTGATTGACCTGAGCGGGCTGAAAGACATCGCCCTGGCCGAGCGCGTCAAACTGCAATTTCGCGCCGAGTTTTTCAATGCCCCGAACCACTTCAACTGGGGCGGGCCCGCGGCCAACATTTCCGTCCCCGCCAGCGTGGGGCGCATCACTTCGGGCGGTGAGGCGCGCGTGATCCAGTTCGGCCTGAAGCTGCTGTTTTAAGGCTCGGGCGCTGCGGGCGGCGGTCCATCATGACAAAATAGCACCATGAGCGCTGGACCGAGTCGTCGCCAGTTCCTCGCTACCGGCGCGGGAACACCGGCGTGGTTGCGTGGCAGTTGGGCGGCGCGCCGGGCATCGCGCCCGCACATCCTCCTGCTGATGGCCGATCAATTCCGCGCCGACTGCGTGGGCGCGGACGGAAACCGGGTCATCCGCACGCCCAACCTGGACCGCATCGCTCGCGAGGGTGCGCTCTTCCGCTGCACCTACTCCTCGACGCCTACCTGCACGCCGGCCCGCGCGGCCCTGCTGACCGGGCTTTCGCCCTGGCGGCACGGCATGCTGGGCTACGGGCGCATCGCCCAGAGTTACCCAATCGAGAAACCACGGGCGCTGAGGGAGGCCGGCTACTACACCTTCGCCATCGGCAAGATGCACTATCACCCCCAGCGCAACCTGCACGGTTACCATCAGGCGTTGCTGGACGAATCGGGGCGCGTCGAATCGCCGGATTTCCGCAGCGACTACCGCTCATGGTTCTGGTCCGAGGCGCCGCATCTGGATCCTGACGCGACCGGCATCGGCTGGAACAGTTACCGCGCCGCGCCTTACGCGCTGCCCGAACGTCTGCATCCCACCTACTGGACGGGCAATACAGCGGTCCATTTCCTGCGCGCCTACAACCGGCCGGAGCCGTTCTTCCTCAAGGTATCCTTCGCACGGCCACACAGTCCTTACGACCCGCCCGGGAGGTTCTGGAAGCTGTACGAGGACGCCGCGCTGCCGGAAGCGGTCATCGGCCGCTGGGCTGAGCGCTACGCTCCGCGAAGCTGGGAGCGGGACGATCTCTGGCACGGGGACCTGGGTCGCGAGCAGGTGCGTCGCTCGCGCCAGGGTTACTACGGCTCGGTCAGCTTCGTGGACGAGCAGATCGGGCGCATCCTGGAAGCGCTCGAGCAGCGCGGTTGGCTCGAGCAAACTCTGATCCTTTTTATCGCCGATCATGGCGACATGACCGGCGATCATCACCTCTGGCGCAAGTCTTATGCCTACGAGGCCTCGGCGCGGATCCCCATGCTCATGCGCTGGCCCGAGGGAATGGTCAGCGCCCGGCGCGGCCAGGTGCGCCGCGAGCCGGTGGAGATCCGCGACGTGCTACCCACGCTGCTGGAGGCGGCCGGGGCGTCCCAACCGGAAAAGCTGGACGGCAAAAGCCTCCTCGACCTTGCGCGTGGCCGCGCGCAAGGCTGGCGCGAATGGATCGATCTCGAACACGATGTCTGCTACAGCCCCGAGAACCACTGGAACGCGTTGACCGACGGGCGCTGGAAATACATCTTCCACGCGTGCGACGGCCGCGAGCAGCTTTTCCACCTCAAGACCGATCCCGGCGAGACACAGGACCTGGCCGCCGATCCGGCACACGAGGAGACGCTCCGGTTGTGGCGCGGGCGGCTCATCGAGCACCTGGCGCAGCGGGGGGAACGCTTCGTGGCGAACGGGCGGCTGGCGCTGCGCCCGGAGTCCTATCTTTACTCACCCAACTATCCGGGCCCTCCCCGCGGCAGCCAGGCGTGACTTACTCGCCAGCGGGCTCGCGCAGCTTGCGGCCAACCCCAACGGGGCGGGCGAGAACCGCTTGACACGGGCTGCGAACTGGAGTTAAATGATCGTGAGGCCTGCGAGGGGCCTCGACTGACAGGGGGTTGAAATGGGTGAGAATTCCCGCTTGCGATTGTTTGCGGTATTTTTTGCGCTCGCTTTGTGGCTCGCCGGCCTGTGCACGCAACCAGCCCCTGCCCAGGTCCTTTACGGTTCCATCGTCGGCGCCGTTCAGGATCCTACCGGGGCGGTGGTGCCCAAGGCCAGCGTCACCATAACCAACAAGGCCACCGGGTTGACCCGCGAAACCACCACGGATGAGGGAGGCCGTTACTCCTTCGTCAACGTTCTTCCGGGCACATACGACCTCAAGGTTACCGCGAGCGGCTTCCGCACCTTCGTGCGGGAGAACGTCGAGGTGACCATCAACACCGTGACCCGTGTGGACGCAAAGCTGGAAGTAGGCGCGGTGACCGAGCAGGTGACGGTGGCGGCCGCCGCGGTGATGCTCCAGACGGACAAAAGCGACGTCCGTCATGAGATCACCTCGGTCGCGGTAACCGAGTTGCCGCTGCCCTTCTACCGCAACTACCAGAGCCTGCTCGACCTGCTGCCTGGCACGACGCCTTCCGCCTTCCAGAACGCTATCGTGGACACGCCGGCGCGCGCCTTGACCACCCGCGTCAACGGCACGCCGCGCAACATGAACACAACGCTGACCGACGGGGCGGTGAACGTCTTCGTGTGGCTGCCGCACCACACGGCCTATGTGCAGCCGGTGGAGAGCATCGAAACCGTCAACATCTCGACCAACGCCTTTGACGCCGAGCAAGGGCTTGCCGGCGGCGCCGCCATCACGGTGGCCACCAAGTCCGGCACCAACGAGGTCCATGGCTCTGCCTTCTGGTTCCACAATAATCAGCACTGGCTGGCCGCGCCTTATTTCCGCCCGGCCGGTTTCAGAAAACCCAAGGACATCTTCAACCAGTTCGGCGGCACCATCGGCGGCCCCATCCGCAAGGACAAGCTGTTTTACTTCTTCAGCTTCGAGGGAACTTACTACCGGCAGGGCGGATCGGGCAACTGGTCCGTTCCCCCGGAGACTTTCCGCAACGGCGACTTCAGCACCTGGCCCGGCTGCACGGTGTGCGGCGCGGCGTTTTCGGTGGTCTACGACCCGGCCACCCAAGTGGGCAACGATCCGCGCACACGCCAGCCCTTCCCCAACAACCGCATCCCCCGCAACCGCATCAGCCCCATTTTCGACTCGATCCAGAAGCTGATCCCGCTGCCCAATCAGATCTCGCCGGTGGACCCCACCAACAACCTCTCGGGCAACTTCGGCGCCTCCGGTTCGCTGAAATTCGACCGGCGTAATTACGACATCAAGGTGAACTGGAACCCCTCTGGCAAGGCCGTGGTCTGGGGCAAGCTCAGCCGCATGGGCGCTCCCGTCACGGGCAAGCACATCTTCGGCGACATGGTGGGGCCGAACATCGGCACCGCGGGCGTGGGCGATGTGCGGGTGAACATGCCGAGCTTCGGCGTCACCTACACGTTCTCACCGACCTTTATGTTCGACGCGGTGTTTGGCTACCAGCGCCATGACCAGGACGTGCTAGGCATCGGCCAGGGCAAGAATTGGGGTCTGGACGTCTTCAAGATCCCCGGCACCAACGGCGGCCGCCAGTACGCCAATGATATGCGCTACAGCGGCGTGCCTTGCTTTTACACCGGCTTCAGCGACTGGGGCCTGTGCGAGACCTGGCTGCCGCTGGAGCGCCGCGAGCGCACTTACACCGGGCCGGTGAATTTCACCAAGATCAGCGGCGCTCACGAGCTGCGCTGGGGCTTCGAGCCGCGCCGTCTGGAAATGAACCACTGGCAACCGGAGACGGCCAATCCGCGGGGCGCCATCACCTTCGGCAGCGGCCCCACGGTGGTGCCGGGCCAGACGGCCCGCGTTCTTAACACCTACGCCACGGCGCTGCTCGGCCTGGTCACCAGCTACTCCAAATCCATCCAGTTCTTCTTGATGAAGACGCGCGAGTGGCAGTACGCCTGGTATTTCCGCGATCGCTGGCAGGTGAGCCGGCGGCTGACGCTCAACCTCGGTCTCCGGTATGAGTACTTCCCGCTGATCAACCGCGGCGATCGCGGCATCGAGCGGTGGGATCCGTACACCAACATCGTCTATCTGGGCGGCATCGGGAACGTACCCTGGAACGCCGGCATCGAGGTCAGCAAGAAGCTGTTCGCGCCCCGAGTCGGCTTTGCCTACCGCATCGGCGAAGACTGGGTGCTGCGCAGCGGCTATGGCATCACATATGACCCGTTGCCCTTCGGCCGACCCCTCCGGGGGCTCTACCCGGCCACTCTGACCGGAAGCTGGGGCGCCGGCACCGCGGGTGCCGAGTTCCGTGACCCAGCCTATGGCTGGTTCAACACGCTGGACAAGGGCATCCCCGACGTGCCCACGCCCGACATCAGCAAGGGTACGCTCGAGCTGCCGCTCAACCTGGACATGGGGCCGCGCAGCCCATGGGGCGGCATGCTGCACCGCGGCTACATCCAGTCGTGGAACTTCATCGTCGAGCGCAAGTTGCCCTTTGACACGGTCGTATCCGCGGGCTACGTGGCCACGCGCACGATTCACCAGATGCTGGATCGCAACATTAACACGGTGGGTCCCGGCCTTGGCGTGGACACGCGCAACCTTCCCCTGGCCAAACTCTACGGGCGCACCAATGCCGCCAACATGTGGGACGGCATCGGGTACGGCACCTATAACTCCTTGCAGGTGACTGCCAACAAGTCCTTCAGCCGCGGCTTGTGGTTCAAGGGCGCCTACACCTGGGGCCGCTATATGAACATGGGGGAGGATAACGGCTGGGCCGGCCTGGCGCTCTGGCACTGGGAGCCGATGATCTATCGCAACTACGCTCCCTCGAGCGAAGACCGCCGGCACAGCTTCTCCATCGGTTGGGTCTACGAGCTACCCTTCGGCGCCGGCCGCACCTACAATTTGAGCGGGATCGTGGATACGATCCTGGGCGGCTGGAAGATCAACGGCATGTTCTTCAAGTACAGCGGGACGCCTTTCACCGTGACCGGCAGCGGCTCTTCGCTGATGTGCATCGGCTGCACCCAGACCGCAGACCAGATCGCACCGGTGCGCAAGCTGGGCGGCAAGGGACCCAACCAGCCCTACTACGATCCGATGTCCTTCCGCGACCCGCTGTTCTACTTTGACCCGCGCAACCCGGTGTATCGTCCCGGGACCATGGGGCGGAACGCCATCTACGGGCCCGGCTTCTGGCGGATTGACCCGGCGCTCTACAAGGAGTTCCGGATCACCGAGCGGGTCAAGATGGAGTTCCGCATGGAAGCCCGCAACGGCACTAACACGCCACGTTGGGGCAACCCGAACAGCGGTGCCGGTTCGATGCGCCTGAATCCGGACGGCAGCCTCTCTGCGCTCAACAACTTCATGTGCATCACCTCGGCCAGCGCGGAGCGGCAGTTCCGCATGGGCATCCGCTTCCAGTACTGAGGCGGGGCCTGGTTCGACCGGTCGGTCGCGCCGCGGCGCGGCCGGCCGGTCTTTGTTTTTGCTCTAGCCGGGAACGTCAGGGCGGCGATAGGGACTGGATAGGTAGCGGCGGGATTCCCGAGCAGCGTCGGACTCCGGCGCAAAGGCGATGGCCTGCCGGTAAGCTTCGATTGCCTCCTTGCGCCGGCCCTTCAAATCGTAAATCTGCCCCAGCCGCAGCCACGCCAGCACGCCCGTATTCAGGTCCAGTTCATCGGCACGCTCGAGGGCCCTGCGCATGTTTTCCAGAGCCTGGTCGAAATCGCGGTACCAGAACTGGATGTTCCCGCGCGCAAAGTAGATCTTTTCCGCGGGCACGCGCGCGAAGCCCGAGTGCCCCGCATTCCTGAGTTGCTCGAGGCGGGCCAGCGTTTCCAGGGCGCGGTCCTTGTCGCCTGCTTCGCTGTACATTTGGGCCAGTTCAAAATAGAGCAGGTAATTGCGCGGGAAAGCGGCCATCAATTCCCGGATGAGCGGTATGGCCAGCTCCGGCTTGCGCTCACGCCGGTAAATG
>JBMFPL010000120.1:0-8949 GCA_049969115.1 Bryobacteraceae bacterium
GAAGAAGATCCTGTTTCGATTGATCCTGGCAGCCATCGTAGCCGGCGCCGCCTACGGCGTGTGGCGGCTGTTCCAGCAAGCGCCGGAACGCCAGGTCCAGGTCCCCACGACCCGCGTCCGCCAGGGGGACGTGGTGATCCGCACCTTCGCGCGCGGCGAACTGCGGCCCGTGCGTCAGGTCACGCTGATCGCGCCGAACCTTTTCGGGACGGTGCAAATCACGCGACTCGCCCCCCTGGGCGCTTTCGCCAAAGAGAAAGACCTCATCGTCGAGTTCGACGACTCCGAGGTGCGTTCCCGGCTGGAGGACCGCGAGCTGGAGCTCCAGCAAATCGAAGAGCAGATCAAGAAGGCGCAGGCCGATCTGGCCATACGCAACAACCAGGACCAGGTGGACCTGCTCAAGGCGCGTTACTCGGTCAGGCTGGCCGAGCTCGAGGTCCGGCGCGCCGAGCTGAAATCCGCCATTGACGCCAAGAAGGATCTGCTCACGCTGGAAGAGGCGCGGCGGCGCCTGAAGCAGTTGGAAAGCGACATCAAGTCGCGCTTGGAGCAAGCGGAGGCCGAGATCGCCGTACTGCGCGAGCGGCGCAATCGCGCCCTGCTCGAAGTGCGCCGCGAGCGACAACGGCTCATGCAGGTCAAGCTCCTGGCCCCGATGAGCGGTCTGGTGGCCATCCGCCAGAGCCGTCCCATGGGGATGTATTTCCCCGGCATGCAGCTTCCCGACTACCGCGAAGGCGACCAGGTCTTCCCGGGCACCCCGGTGGCCGACGTTCTCGATCTTTCCGAAATGGAACTGGTGGCCAAGGTCAACGAGATTGACCGGGCCAACTTGCAGGAAGGCCAGGAAGCCATCATCCGCCTGGACGCCGTGCCTGACAAGGTTTTCCACGGCCGGATCAAGTCCATGAGCGGCACAGCCAGCGCGAACGTGTGGGCGGGCGACCCCACCAAACGCTTCGACGTGGTGTTTTCCGTGGACATGAAGGAGCTGCTCAGCGGCCTCGGCGCCAGGCCGGAGCAGATCCGCATGATCATGGAGACGGCGGAGCGGAACCGTTCCAAGCCGGCTGCGGCCTTGCCCTCTGCGGCGCAGGCCGTGGCTTTCGCGCAAGGTCCCGAAGGGGCGCTCGGAGGACCCCCCATGCTGCTGGGCGGTCCCCCGGGGGCTGAGGCCGCAGGGCCGTCCGGCATGGGCGGACAACCAGGCCCGAGACAGCGGCGCAGCTCCATGATGGGGGGCATGGCAGGCGGCGGGCCGATGTCGCCCGAAGATGCCCAAAAAATGCGGGCCCTGCTGGAAAAGGAACTGGGCGGCCGCTCGATGCGCGACCTGAGCCCCGAGGAACGGCAGAAGATTTTCGAGAAAATCCGTGGCGCAATGGGCGGCGCCATGGCCGGGACCGGGGCGATGTCGCCGGAAGATCAGAAGAAATTCCGCGCCTTGCTGGACAAGGAACTCGGCGGCCGCAAGATGGAGGAGCTCTCGCCCGAAGAGCGCCGCAAGGTCATGGAAAGGGTTCGGCAGGCCATGGGCCAGACGGCTGGCGAGCGCCGGCCGCGTGAGGGTGGCGAAGCGCGAGGCGAGCGTCCTGGCGGCCCCGGGGCCGGCTTGCCGGGCTTCCCTGACTTGCCGGCCGGCTTCGGCATGGGATCGGCGCAGCAGTTCAGCGAAAAGGATCTGGAGAACGCCCAGTTGCCTCCCCCGCCCGAGGCCAACAGCCAGATCGAGATCCTGCTGCGCCCCGGCCTGCTGGCCGACGTGGAAATCATCGTGGAGAAAATACCCAACGCCATTTACGTGCCGGTGCAGGCCGTCTTCGAGAAAGACGGCAAGCCGGTGGTCTACGTCAAGCAGGGCAATGTCTTCGAGCCGCGCGTGATCAAGCCTCTCAAGCGCAGCGAGTCGGTGATGGTGATCGCCGAGGGCCTCAAGCCGGGCGAGCTCGTGGCCCTCTCCGACCCGACGGCGCGCGCCGGGGAAAGGAAGAAGCAGGAGAAGGGCGCGAAATCGAGCGCTTTGCCGGTCGGCGGCGCCGGAGGAGGTAGGTGAGCCATGTCGTTGCTGACCGCATACCTTCCCGACCTGTACATGGGGCTGTCCAGCCTCCTGGTGCACAAGCTGCGCACCCTGCTTACCATGCTGGGCATGATCTTCGGCGTGGGGGCGGTGGTGGCCATGCTCTCCATCACCGCCGGGGCGCAGAAAGAAATGATGAGTTACATTGACCTGCTCGGGGTCAACAACATCATCATCGAGGCTAAGGAGGCCGTGGACCGTGACGAGCTCCAAGCCCGTCGCGCCATCTCCCCCGGTCTGACTTTCCGCGACTACCGCGCCATCCTGGAAAACGTGCAAGGGCTCGAGGCGGCGACGCCGCGCAAGCGCTTCAAGCCCACGCGCGTGTTGCCCAAGACCAGCCAGGAGTTGCCCCTGCTCATCGGGGTGCTGCCCAACTACGAACAGATCGGCAGCCTGAAAGTCGTCTCCGGGCGCTTCTTCAGCGAGGAGGAGAACCTGCGCTCGGCGCCGGTCTGCGTGCTGGGCGAATCGGCCAAGGTCAATCTGCTCGGCTACGGCGACGCGGTGGGCAAGTACGTCAAGATCAACGACGTGTGGCTGCAAGTGATCGGCGTGCTTTCCCAGCAGGCGGCGGCGGACACCGACGTGGAAGGGCTGGAAGTGGTCAACCGGAATAACCTGGTGATCGCGCCCCTGAACACCGTCATGCGCCGCTTCGAGGATAGCAACAGCTATCTGAAAGACGAAATTGACGGCATCTACCTTCGGGTGGCGCCGGGCGTGGACTCCATCGAAACCGCCAACGTGGTGAGGGCCATCCTCAGCGCCACGCACAAGGATGCGGGCGACTTCACCGTGGTGGTGCCCGCCCACTTGCTCGAGCAGCGCCGCCGCACGCAGTTCATTTTCAGCGTGGTCATGATCTGTATCGCCGGGATTTCGTTGCTGGTGGGCGGCATCGGCATCATGAACATCATGCTGGCCACGGTGCTGGAGCGCACGCGCGAGATCGGTATCCGCCGCGCCATCGGCGCCCGGCAGGCCGACATCATCCGCCAGTTCCTGACCGAAGCGGTGCTCATCTCGATCGTGGGGGGGCTGATCGGAATCGGCTTCGGTTTCGCCCTCTCGCGGGTCATCGCCGCGGCGGCTGGCTGGTCCACGGTGGTTACGTTTGTCTCCATCGCGGTCGCCTTCGGCGTCTCGGTCGCCATCGGCTTGGTGTTCGGCATCTACCCCGCGGTGCAGGCAGCCAAACTGGATCCCATCGAGGCGATCCGTTATGAATGAGAGACCGGGCCGGGCCCGGTTGCGGAGCTGTTCTATGAGACGGGAAGCAATTGTCGCATGCCTTTTGCTGGTTTCCCTGTTGCGCGCACAGAACTTCGTAGCGCCGGTTTTCCCCGCCCCTTCCTATTTCCGCGAGCATTTCGCGACTCCCAAAACGCGTGTGGAACTGCGCCCGCCGGTGCGATTCGAGGACTTCATCGTCAATGGCGTCCTCGAGCTCTCCCTGCGCAACTACCTCGAGCTGGTGCTGGCCAACAACACCGACATCGAGATCCAGCGGCTGACCCTGGAGACGCCGCGCAACGCCATCCTGCGCGCCTTGGGCAGCTTCGACCCCTCCTTGAGCGCCAGCTTCAACAGCACGCGCACGCGCAGCGCGACCACCAGCGTCTTGCAGGGCGCCAACCTGCTCAGCCAGCTCAACCAGGTGGCCGACTTCCGCTACCAGCAGCGACTGGAAACGGGAACCACCTTCACGGTGGGATTCAGCGGGAACAAGACCGCCTCCAACGACCAGTTCTCTACCTTCAATCCGGCATTGAACGCAACGCTTACCTTCGGTTTTACCCACCCGCTGCTGCGCGACCGCAGTCCCTCCCTGGTGCGGTTGCCGATCATGGTGGCGCGCAGCCAGTTGCGCCGCAGCGAGTACGAGCTGCGTGACCAGTTGATGCGGCTGATCGAACAGGCGGAGCTGGCCTACTGGGCGGTGATCGAATCGCGCGAGCGTCTCCGGGTGCAAGAGGAGTTCCTGAAGCTGCGTGAAGCCGCTTTGAAGCGCTCCCAGCGCGAGCTCGAGCTGGGCGCCTTGTCGCCGCTGGAGATCTACCGGCCACAACAGGAGTACGCCACCGCCGAGATCCAGGTCACCCAGTTCCGCTACCAACTGGCGCAGCGCGAAGACGCGCTCCGCCGGCAAATGGGAGCGGATCTGGACCCGGAGATCCGGCGGCTGCCCATCGTGCTGACCGAAACGGTTTCGCCGGTCATGGATGACAGGCCGCTCGATCGCGAGATGCTGGTCGAGCGTGCCCTGGCCAGCCGCCCCGACCTGAAAGCGCAACTGCAAAGTCTCGACATTGACGACCTGAACATCCGTTCCGCCGCCAACCGGCTGAAGCCCGACTTGCGGCTCACTGGCCAGTACAGCGCCCGCGGGCGCGGAGGCTGGTTCTACGAACGGGCCAATGTATTCGGCCAGTCGCAGATCGTACGCACGGTGCCCGGCGGCTTCAGGGATGCTCTCAATCAACTGTTCACCTTCGACCTGCCCACCTACCAGTTCGGCTTGACTCTCACGTTGCCCCTGCGCGACCGCGCCGCCCAGGCGGACCTGGCCGACGCGCTGGTGCGCAAGAAAACCGACACGTTGCGCGCGCGCAGTCTCGAACAGCAGGTGCGCCTGGAAGTGCTCAACGCCATAGACCAGGTCGAATCCGCCAAGGCAGGCGTGCAACAGGCGCGCGTGGCTGTCGAGTTCGCCCAGAAGGACTTCGAGGCCGAACAGAAGCGCTACGATCTGGGCGTGAGCATTCTCTACTTCGTGCTGGAGGCGCAGACCCGTCTTACCAACGCGCAATCCACACTGGTCACCCAGACCATCGCTTACCGGCGCGCGTTGCTCAACCTGCTGCGGGTGACCGGCCAGTTGCTGGAAGAGCGCGGCATCGTGGTCAACGGCTCCTGAGGCCTGGCCCGGGCGGCACGGCCAGCACGGGGACGCCTGGCTATCGCTGTGTGCCCTCGTCCTTTCGCGTAGCTCCCGCGGCCCAGGCTGGCCGCCCGTCCCGCCGCGCGTTCCGTTGCGCTGTCGATTCGCCTGTCGGCTAGCCTCCCATCGGAGTCTGCGGCTGGTGGAAGGGGCTGGCCGATCGCGGGGGCACGGTTGCGAGCTGAAGTGAGAGCGAACGTCCCCTAGCCTGGCCGCGAGGGCGGTGCGCGCTTGCCGTGCGTAGGCTCGTGGTCCAATAAGTGAGATGGGGCGCATCCGCATCCTCCCTGACGAGGTGGCCAACAAGATCGCGGCCGGCGAAGTGGTCGAACGCCCTGCCTCGGTGGTCAAGGAGCTGCTCGAGAACTCGCTCGATGCGGGCGCCGGCGAAGTTCGCGTGGAGGTGGCGGCAGGCGGCAGGCGCCTGATCCGCGTGGCCGACGACGGCTGCGGCATGGGCCATGACGACGCCCTGCTGGCTTTCGAGCGGCACGCCACCAGCAAGCTGCGCGACGCGCGGGACTTGCTGGCCATCTCCACTCTGGGCTTCCGTGGGGAAGCCCTGCCCTCCATCGCCGCCGTATCGCGCCTGACGCTGGAGACCAGATCCGCCGAAGAGCTCACTGGCACGCGCATCGAGATCGCAGGCGGCAGGATCCTCGGCGTCACCGAAGTCGCGCTGCCGCCCGGAACCGCCGTCACCGTACGCGACCTCTACTACAACATGCCCGCGCGCCGCAAATTTCTGCGTTCGGAACAGACCGAGCTGGCGCACATCGCTTCTTTGGTGACGCATTACAGCCTCGCGTACCCGGAGAAAAGCTTCTCGCTGCGTCACGAAGGCAGGCAGTTGCTCGAAGTCACGCCGGTCGAGCGGCTCCGCGACCGCGTCTACCAGGTCTTCGGCAGCGAATTGCTCGAAGAGCTGGTGGATCTGGGCTTGCGCGAACGTGCGCTGGACGAGCCACCGGGGGTTCCCGGCGGCGATGCCGCTGCGCCCACCGTCTTCCGGCTGCGCGGCTTCGTCTCCCAGCCCCAGCATCAACGGGCGAACCGCAACTCGATCTTCCTGTTCGTCAACCGGCGGCTGATCCGCGACCGGCTGCTGCTCCATGCGCTGCTGGCCGCTTACCGCAATCTGATGCCGCCTGACGCCTTCCCCTTCGCGCTGCTGTTTTTGGAGTGCGATTCGTCGGAGGTGGACGTCAACGTCCACCCCACCAAGACCGAAGTGCGCTTCCCGCACTCGCAGTTCGTGCACGATTTCGTTCGGGACGCGGTCCGCGAAGCCCTCATGGAAGCCCGGCCCATTTCCGCCATCCCCTTGCCAGCCTCCGCCCAACCGGCGGTCAATCTGCCTTACTCGGAATTTTCCCAGCGCCTGCTCGATGAATCCGTGCAAGGTGTCATCGCGGCGAGCCCGCTGATCCTCCAAGCGGCGACCGGGCCGGAACCGCGCCTGGATTACACTGGCGGCGAGCTGGCCATTGGCGGGGGCCTGGCCGGGGACACGAAGCTTCCGCTGCCCGACACCCACCGCGCGTTCCCGCAGGAATGGATCGAGGAAGGCGCGGCCTCCATGTCGGCCCTGGCCGATCTGCGACCGCTTGGCCAGATCCAGGACAGCTTCATCGTCGCCGCCGGCCGCGACGGGCTCTGGCTGGTTGACCAGCACGTGGCCCACGAGCGCATCCTGTTCGAGAAGTTCCTGCAACGCCAGGAGACTGGCCGCGTGGAACTACAAAGGCTTCTGACGCCGCTCGTGCTCTCGCTCACGCCCGCACAGCAGGCCGACTACGAGCGGATCGCGGAGGAGCTGGCCGCCGCCGGGTTCGAAATCGAGCCGTTCGGCGGGCGGACGCTGGCGGTGAAGGCCGCGCCGGCCGGGATCCCTCCGGCCGAGCTGGAAAAGGCCCTGCTCGAGATCCTCGAGGTACCCGAGCGTGAGTGGCGCAGGCTGCCGGTGGAAGAGGCCCGGCGTTGGATCGCCGCCTCGCTGGCCTGCCGCGCCGCGATCAAGATCAACACGCCGTTGGATGTCAACCGCATGGAGTGGCTGCTGCGCGCGCTGGCCGCCACACAGTATCCGATGAGCTGCCCGCACGGCCGCCCCACCGTCTTGCGTTACTCGATGCGCGAGATTCTCAAGGCGTTCAGGCGAATCTGACCGGAGCCGTCACTCCAGCCTCAGCAGTACGCCCGCGCCCGGCGCCAGCCAGTCCATCTCCCGGCCGAACGGTTCCTCGCGGCCGGTGTAGGGCGAGACGCGGAAGAGTTTGCGCCCCTCGGGCTTGGTGCGGATGCGGAACTGGAAAGAATTGTTGAGATCCTTGTTCACCAGCAGGATATAAGGCCGGCCCTCGGGATCCTCGAACTCGCCCACCAGGAAACGCCCCATCACCGGTGGCCGCACGTACCGCTGCCTCATCTCGACGCCCGCCACGAAGCGACTCTCGGCGAGGTAATGGCACTGATCGGGAACGTCCGGATAATGGTAGACGCCCAGGCTGCGCAGCCGGGTGATGGTTGGGGCCAGGGCATGAAGCTGGAGGTTGATGCGCCGGAGCATCTCCCAGGTGGGAGTGCGGTTGCCGAACTGGTCCACGGCGCCCAGCCGGTAGTTGCCGATGTGGGGCGTGAAATAAGTGAAATACTGGATCCCCCGACCGCCGTAGGCCAGCGTGGCGTAAGCCTGGATGTTGAAAGTGGCGTCGGAAGGCTCCATGTAGTTGAAATGGGCATTGGCCAGCACGCAGTTCCAGAAAGGCTTTCCACTCTCAAGCGAATGCCGGCGGATGATTTCCAGGTTGCTATAGAAGTAATCGAGCATTTCGCCGCCCACCAGCGAGTAATTGTCGTAACTGATGAAAGGCTGGCGAATTACGTCCACTAACATGCGGACGTAAGCATCGTAAGTGGGCACGCCCAGACGTTCGGGGCTGACGCGGTAAGGAAACAGATTGACATAGGGCCACTTGCCCGGCATGACCTCGTTCAGGATAGCGGCCACCTTGCCCATGCCCGGCATAAGCGAAGCGTGTGGCTCGTCGCGCAGGTAGAAGCCAAGCACGGCCGGATTGTCGCCGATCTCGCGCGCCAGCTCCTGAATGTTGCGGCGGATCTCGGACTCGGGCGGCAGTTTCTCCCAGTCGTACCCGTTGGCGCGCTTGTCGGAGACAAAGCACCGCAGGCCGGCGGCGCGCACCTTGTCCAGATCCGCCACCCGGCAGAAGCCGGAGATGTTCAGACCAGCCTCTTTCATCAGCCGCAACTGGTCGGCATCCGAGGGCGAGCCGCCCCAGGCCATGATGGCGAACTGGCCCGGATCCACCGGCTGGGGCTGGGCGATCCACTGCGCAGCGAGCGACGAGGCGAGCAGCGTCAACAGAGCGAGCGGTCTCATCCCGAACATGGTAGTCAAAACGGGCACGAAACGGGAAGGCGCCCGGCTGCGGACTCGCGATGCCCGGAAGAGCGCCGCCAACCTCAGCTCAGCCCCGCCAGATCGCGGTACAGCCGCCGCTGCTCGCCTGCGATGGCATCCCAACTGTAGCCGCGTTCCGCGGTCGTCCGGGCGCGCTGCCCGAGCGCGCGGCGCCGGTCCCGATCGAGCAACACGGACCGGACGGCGGCAGCGAACTCTTCCGGCGTGGCCGCCACGAGCAGGTCGGCGCCGGGCGTCAGGTCAAGGCCATGCACGCCGGCGGGCGTCGAAACGACGGCTTTCCCCATCGCCATGGCCTCCAGCACCTTAATATTGGTGCCGGCGGAAGCGACCAGCGGGACGACGACCACTGCGGCGCGCGCGTAGGCGGGACGCGGGTCGGCTACGAAGTCCTCCACTTCGATCCGCGGATCGTCCAGGCGAGGCTCGGCGTGCTCGCGGTAGCGTTCCAGGTAAAGCCGGTGATTGCGCCCGGCG
>JBMFPL010000121.1:0-8938 GCA_049969115.1 Bryobacteraceae bacterium
CTACGTCCTGGCAGTTCCGGCGGACCGCGCTCGCGCTCTGGCGCCGGCGCTGGGGCTCGACCGGCTGGAGACCTCCCCGATCACGGGGATCCATTTGTGGTTCGATCAGCCGGTAATGGACCTGCCGCAGGCCGCCCTCTTGGAAGGCGCCGTCCACTGGGCGTTCAACAAGAGGGAGGGCCGCTACGTCGAGCTCGTGGTGAGCGCATCGCGAGACCTGCTCCCCCTGTCGCGCGAGCAATTGACCGCGCTGGCTGTCCGCGAACTGGCCGCTTTCTTCCCCGCGGCGGGCGCGACCCGGCTGGAGCGCGCACACGTGGTGCGCGAAGTACGCGCGACGTTCTCGCCGCAGCCGGGCGTGGAAGCCCGCCGGCCTGCCACCCGCACCCGCTTGGGGAACCTGTTTCTGGCCGGAGACTATACGAAAAGCGGCTGGCCCGCGACCATGGAAAGTGCCGTGCGCAGCGGGTATCTGGCGGCGGAGGCGGTCACAGCGGCCTTCGGGGCCCCGCAGAAATTTCTGATCGCCGACCCCGAACCGTGACAGCGGTTGCACGCCGCCGACTCAGAATCGCTCCCAGTGGAGCACTTCCGAAAGGGGCCGCTTCTGCGCGCGTTCGGGCAGGTTTTCCGCGGGCCAGCCGACGGGCACGAGGCTGATCAGCTTGTAATCGCGGGGCGCACCGATGGCGGCAAGCACTTGGGGCGCGTAAGGCTTCTTGTCGCCGGCGACCCAGCAAGCGCCCAGGCCATGCGCGTGCGCCGCCAGCAGGATGTTCTGGGTGGCCGCACTGCCGTCCTCGAGGAAATACTTCGAGGCCTTGCACAGGACGACGATACAGGCCGCGGCGTCGGCGATGAAGCGGCCAAAGTCGGTCAGCGCGGCGAGCTCGCGGAGCTTGGCCCGATCGCGGACGACCACGAATTCCCAGGGCTGCTCGTTGCGCCCGCTCGGGGCGAGCCGGGCGCAGTCCACCAGATCGCGCAGCACGTCGTCGCTGACCGCGCCGGGGCGGAAATAACGGACCGAGCGACGGGTCTTGAGTGCTTGGATAGCGTCCATAGGCCTCCAGATCAAAGCATTATGCTACGGCGCAGGGCCGCCGTGCGTTGCTTTCACCAAGCTGGGGCTTCTATGCTGGAATTGTGCCGTTCCGCCCGCCTTCGCCGGCCGAGCGCCTTGCCGCCCTTGGCCCCACCACCGGGCTCCCCGAGACGCTAAAGCAGGCTGTGGACCCGGCGGACGACTTCGAGCCCGTGCCTGAGCCGGGTCCTCATGACTGGCTGGCCAACCAGGTGGAGCCAGGCCAGACCTTCCAGCAGTTCGTGGAGTCCCACCCACCGCGGCCGGAACCGCACCGCAACACGCTCTACCTGCAACCGCTGGGCGAGTTTCCTTGCGGCCAATCGCCGCCGCTCGACCAGTTGCGACGCTTCGCCGCCGCGTTTTTCATGATGAACGTTCGGCTCCAGCCACCGGTGGATCCGGCCAGTACCCGCATAACCCAGCGGCGGAACCGCTGGACTGGCCGCGTGCAGTGGCTCACCGGGGATCTGCTGGAGCTGCTGCGACGGCGGATGCCACCGGACGCCTTCGCCCTGCTGGGGATCACGATGACCGATCTTTATCCCGACCCCGGCTGGAACTTCGTCTTTGGGCAGGCCTGGGTCAACGAGCGGGTCGGCGTTTACAGCTTCGCCCGTTACGATCCCCAGTTCTACGGCGAACCTCGCAAGCCGGACTGGATGCGGCTGCTGCTGCGCCGGAGCGTCAAGGTTCTGGCCCACGAAATTTCGCACATGTGCGGCCTGGCGCACTGCATCTGGTACCGCTGCCTGATGAACGGATCCAACCACCTGGAGGAGTCCGATGCGCGGCCGCTGCACCTGTGCCCGGTGGACCTGCGCAAGCTGCAATGGAGTCTGGGCTTCGATGTGGTGCAGCGATACCGGCGGCTGCTCGATTTTCACCGCGCCGCCGGCTTCGAGGACGAGGCCCGTTGGATCCAGCGCCGCCTGGCCCGCATCGAGGGGACCAAGGCGGCCTGCTGACGCGCGAGCTTGCCCGGTTCAGGGCAGCTTGTACGGCGGCCGGTAGCGATAGTGCAGGAAACGGTTGGCCGCTTCGTTATTGGTGAAACGTTCCGCCTTGGGGTCCCACTCCAGGTAGCTCCTGGTCTTCAGCGCGATGTTGCCGATGAGCGTGGCGGCCGTGGAAAGGTGACCGGTGAGCACGTCGCAGTTGCAGCGGCCGCGGCTCTTGACGCAGTCCAGGAAGTTGCGCACGTGGAAACGGGTGTCGGCGCTGCCTTTGGCGCTGCGCGGCTCCATGGCAGGCTTGCGCGAAGGCGCCCAGGCGCGCTCGACGCTGCGGTCGACCGGCGTGCGCGCGGGCACTTCCACGGTGGCGAGGCTTTCGGGAACCACTTCCCAGCGATTGCCGTGAATGTACATGGTCCCCTTGGTGCCGCGCAGTTCCATCTCCGCGTTCTGGATGTTACCCGGCGCCGCGTTGCAGTTGTACTGGCAGAAGACCATCAAAGTGGGGCCGGGCCACTCCCAGAGCACTTCCAGGGTGTCGGGGATTTCGCGGTTGTCCTTGACGGCGTATTTGCCCCCCAGGGCGACCACGGCGCGCGGGACATCCTGGCCGAGGCACCAGCGGAGCATGTCCACGTAATGGACGCCGAAGTTAGTAAGTTGCCCGCCTGAATAATGGTAAAACCAGCGAAAACGGTAGTAAGTCCGGTTCTTGTTGTAAGGCACCTTGGGCGCCGGCCCCAGCCACTGCTCCCATTCCCATTCGTTGGGGGGCGGCTCGTCCGGCGGGTTGCCGATGCCCAGCGGCCACTCGTTCAGCACATGATAGCCCTTGGCCACGGTCACCTGGCCGATGCCGCCCGAGCGGACGAATTCGGCGGCTTCTTTCAGGAAGGGCGCCGAGCGGCGGTGGATGCCCACCTGGGTGACGCGTTTGGTGCGCTCAGCCACCTCCACCATGCGCCTCCCCTCGACCACGGTAAGCGCGAGGGGCTTTTCGACGTAGACGTCCTTGCCCGCGTTGCAAGCGTCAATGAACATCAGCGCGTGCCAGTGGTCGGGGGTGGCGATGACCACGGCGTCCACGTCCTTGTCCTCGAGCAGCTTCCGGTAATCCTTGTACCGTTTGGGATTGGTCCCGGCTTTTTTGGCAGCCAGATCCATGTAGTCGTCGCGCAGGTCGCAGACGGCGACAGTCTGCTGGTCAGCGTACTCCAGAAACGCCTCGTGAACCTGATCGCCCCGGTTGCCCAGGCCGATATAGCCCATACGCACGCGGTCGTTGGCACCCAGAGTGCGGGAGTAGCTGAGGGCGGTGACCAGGCCTGCGCGGCGGGCAAAGTCGCGTCGGGAATGCTCGCTCATTATCCTCCTTTCCGGAATCCTCTATCCTAAACCGGCTGAGGAACGTCGCGGCATCGGGCGGGCAGAAAGCGTGCGGGCCTCGTGGCAGGTCAGCGGCGCGTGAAAGCCGACAGCAAGGCGTCGCGGTCCCCACGCTCCCAGGCCTGGTAGATGCGCTCTTCGGGCCAGCCGGCGATGCGGCCGAGCAGCAGGAATGCGGGCAGCGCGTGCTCGAGCACCTTCCAGCGCGACATTTCCAGTAGCGAAGGCAGTGCGCGCTCGCGGATGGATTCCAGCGTGCGGGGGTTGCGGTCCTCGGTGAGATTGACCAGCGCGGCGGCGGCGCGGTAGCGGTCGCTCCAGACGATGGAATTGAGCAGCTCGACGAACCAGGTGGGCTCAACCCGCAAGCCCAGCTCAGGATCGCTGCGCGCCAGCACGGCGATGGCGCCCAGCGCCCGCATGGCGTTCGCGCGCACGCTCTCGTTGATATCCTGCATGGCGTATTGCAAGTCCTCGATCACACCGCGTGCTCGCGGCTGGTAGCCGATCACGTAGGCCGCGATCGCCCGGTGATCGTCGTGCATGGATTTGCGCAAGACTTCGCGCAGCAGCGAGAGATGCTGGCCCGCCAACTCGCGAAATCGCTCCTGGCAGGCGCGAACTGCGGGATCCGCAGCCAGAGCGTAGCCCCTGGAAAGATCCTCGCCGGTGGCGCCGCGCCGGGCGGCGTCTTCCACCGCGCGCAGAAAAGTGCGGTAAGTTTCCACGATCGCGGGCGGCAAGGTCAGGTTGGCGCGGGGCGGGTAACGGAAGACGAAATGAGGCGCGCCCTTCTCCTCGATGCCCACGTAAAGGATGGCGCCGCCTTGAACGCAGCAAACCGCCTCCAGGCGAGCTTCCGCTACTTCGGGCAAGCTTTCGAGCGTCTCTTCGGCCGCGGCCTTGGAAGGCGGCAGGGCGTCGCCCTCGCGTACGCCCAGAACCCTGCGCACCCGCTCCGGGGAAAGCTTCCGCGTGCCGTAAATTTCCAGCACCGCGATACGCGGCTGCGCTGGAAGGCAAGCGGCGAACAGAAGGATCGCGAAAAAGATCCCCACCTGGAATAGACGGCCTGCCGCGCTCGGCGGCTACGCGCGATATTTCAGGCCTGTTTTTCCGCCAGCGGCCCGATCACCGGGAGCACGACTTTCTGGCCCTGGTAAGCCTTCCACATTAGGTAAAGCCATAGCACGAAGACGCCCAGGCCGAAAAGAGTTTGCAGCAACCCGAACAGGGTGCCCAGCCAGAAGGACATGGCGAAAAAGATCGTGGCCAGGATCGCCAGACCTACCGCGATGACGAACAAGGCAACCGAAAAGAAGATGGACTGGAAAGCGTGAAAGCGAACCGCGCGGTTCTGGTTGTAAGGCGCGATAACCAGGAAGATGATCCCGGTAACGAACCCCAGCAGGTAGCAGAGCGCCGAGGCCGCGTTGTCGCTCAGCCCGCTGCTCGCGACCGGAGCGGGCGGGGGATGCGTGCCGCCTGGCGGGACGGACCCGTAGCTGACAGGGGTGCCGCACTGGGGGCAGAACTGCCCTTCGACCGGCGCACCGCAATTCGTGCAAAAAGGCATCGGTATCCTCCGTTCCCGTTCACTCTACTATTTCCGCAGCTAAAGTGCAACCTCTGTCTGCTGGCTGGACGCTCGCGCTTTTCGGGGGACTCAGCGCCCGCCGGCCCTGGGCGGGCTGAGGATGCGCGTCATGAATAGATCCAGAAAGCGCCGGGCTTGCACCTGGGAAGCGACCCGGACCGGTCCTTTCGGGTCGGGCCGGAAGAGCGTCATGCCGTAGGTGCGACCGGGCTGTCCGCGGATTTCCACTTCGACGCGCCCGGTTTCCAGTTTCACCAGATCGGGCTGGAGGGTCACGGCTACGGCCAGCGGGTCGTGCAAGACGGGACGGCGTTCCGGTTTTCCTTCCTGCCAGATGGCGATCAGCCGGCGCAGGAAGCGCACGGTGTCGAGCCTCGAGGCATCCAGGCGGGCCATATCCTCCCGGCTGAGTCGGCATTGCATGGTCACATCGAGGCCGACGGTGATGACGGGCAGGCCGGAGGAGAAGACGATGGCCGCGGCCTCGGGGTCGCGCACCGCGTTGTATTCGAGTTGCGGCTGGAAAAAGACGCCGTTCATGAGCACGACGCGCTCGATGCGTTCGGCCAGTCGCGGCTCGGCCCTCAGCGCCAAAGCAACGTTGGTCAGCGGGCCGTAAGCCAGCACGGTGACTTTTCGCGGCGAGCGGAGAATCGCGTCCAGATACAGGGCGAGGCCGTTGCGCCGGCGCTCTTCGGGCAAGCGGTCCGAGGGACCCAGCGTCGCCGTTTGCGCGACCGGAGCCGTGCGCGCTTCGGCCAGCAACGGCTGCCCGGCGCCCATGCCCACGGGAATGTCCTCGCGCCCGTAAAGCTGAAGGATCTTCCAGACCAGGTCCGCCCTGCGTTCGCGATCCTGCAAAACGGTAACTACGCCCCGCACCTCCAGCTCCGGCGATTGCAGCGCGAAAGCTAGAGCGAGCGCGTCGTCAATGTCGTCGCCGATGTCGGTGTCGAGGATGACCGGGATGGGGGTCTGGGCGGGGGCACAGAGGGCGGCAGCGAGTAGGCAAAGCGTCCATCGCAGCATCAGCCCTCACTGTACGCTCCCGCCAGAACCGGAGGCAAGTTCGTTTTCAGAAGAAGCGCAGCGTGTAGGAAAAGCGGACGCCGCGGCCGATTTCCGGCGCCCAGTCCTTGATCAGCGAGACGTGGTTGCGGTAGAGCCGGTTGGCAGCGTTGAAAACGCTCGCGGTGAACGAGTGCAACACGTGGGTCTGGGCCTGGATGTAACCGAAGCCGAGATTCCACACCGCGTAACCCGCAGTGCGCGTTTCGTGGGGGTAAAGCTGCGACTGGGGGGCGGCCAGGGCGAGCTCGGGCTGGAAGCTGAAACCTTTCCAGCGGGCATCCAGGCCTACACGCCCGCGTGCAGGCGGGATCCTGGGCAGGGACAGGCGCGAGGCGCAGAGCTGGGCGTCCACCGTGTCGAAGCCTAACTTCAACCAGACATCGGGACGCAGAGCGGTTTCCAGACGGGCCTCAGCGCCCATGTAACGGCTGTTGGCCTGCTGGTAAACAGCCTCCAGCAGGCCGTGGCGGATCAGGCCCGTGGGCGCCAGGTAGACGTAATCACTCAAGCGGTAATAAAACGCGTTCAATTCGCTGCGCCATCGCGCAGATTGCCGCCGCCAGGCCGTCTCCAGACCATGGCTCAGCTCACGTTTCAGCCCGGGGTCACCGACCTCGAAGGCCAGATTGCCGTGGTGCGGGCCAAAATTGTACAGCTCCTCCATGGCGGGCGCCCGGTAAGAGCGAGAGAAATTGGCCAGCAGCGAACCGAAACGCCCTGCCGGCACGATCACCCCTACCGAGCCTGAGAAGCCGGCAAACTGGCGGGAGGGCTTGCCCTGCGGATCGTAACGATTCGTTTCCAGGCGACCGCCAAACTGGACCCGCAGGCGTTCCAGCGAAAGTTCCTCCAACCCGAAGGCCGCGAACGCGTACTGCTTGACTGGCGGCGTCAACTGCTCGGCGCCGCGGATGCGATAACTGCGGGCGAGGCCGTAGAAACCCAGGCTGCCGCGCAGCGTGCGGCGGTCCCGCTGATCCAACACCCCGCGCCACGAAAACTGCCGATTGAAAAACTCGGTGCCCACCTCAGCGCCCACGAGCTCCTTGTGATGCCAGTCGCTGTAACTGGCGTTGAGAGTGAAGCGCTCGAAGACCGAGTTCAGTCGCTTCAGGCCGCCCAGGAACCTGACATTGTGGCGGCGGAAGTTCAAATCGAGGGGCCCTTCTTCGTGAACGTGGTCCTGGTTATCGTGGTCTGCCTCATCGTCGTGCGCGTGCAGAAATGGAATTTCAGGGATCCCGTACGTGCCGTCGTAAATGCCGTAGCCCAAATGATAGAAGCCGCGGTCGCCGTAATGGCCCACGCTTGCAGCGACGTTGTCCACTCTGGTGTGGCTGTTGATTACCGGCCCCAACGGCGTGTGGTAGTCGCCGGTCCGCAGGCCGCCCCCAGCGACCGACAGCAGCCACCGTCCCTGGCCCGCCTCCACGCCACCGCTGGCGCCGCCCAGCCCGTTATTGCTTCCGCCCGAGGCGGTCAGGAACCCCCGCACGCCCTCGTGCGCGTGCTGGTGGATCTGGTGATGGCCGGTGATGACGTTGACCACGCCGCCCAACGCGTTGGCGCCGTACAGCAAGGTAGCGGGCCCCCGCACCACTTCCACGCGTTCCACGGCAGCCACGTTCACCGGCTCGCCGTGATCGCCCGACTGCGAGGAGAGCGTACCGGTCGGCAGCCCGTCTTCGAGAATCAGCACGCGGTCGCCATCGAAACCGCGAATCACCGGCCGACTGCTGCCCGGCCCGTAGCTGCGCTTGGCGACGCCGGTTTCCCCTTCCAGCACTTCACCTAGCGAGGCCGCGGCCTTGGGGCTGAGCTGTAATAGCTCCAGCGAAGTTGCCGACTGGAAGGCTTCCATGGTAGGCTGCTCGCGGCCGGAAGCGGTTACGGTTACCTCCTCGTGCACGGGCGCCAGCGCGAGCCGGAAATCCAGCTCGGCGACACCGCCGGCCGGCACCTCCACCGTCTTGCGGTTATCGGCCAGCGGGTGCATGTGCGCCACCACGGCATATTTGCCGGGCGGAACCTCCGTGAACTGGTAACGGCCCTCGGAGTCCGTCTCTGTGCGTCGCGACAGCTCCACGATGAGCACGCTGGCGTGCGGCAGGGGATCGCCAGTTTTCTCCAGCACCACCTGCCCGCGCAGCCTGCCGTAACTTTGTGCGCAGGCCGGAGTTACTGGACTAACAGCAAATGTCAGCGAAACAATCCATGAAATACATGGAAATCTCATGAAATTCTCCTTTCCGCGGATCGGCGAATTGCGGGCAAAACTTGCCCGGATCGGGCGTCAGAACGCGGTCAACATGAACAGCGGGTTACAGCGATCCGCCGGAAGGAGGGGCGCGTGAAGTGTAAGCGAGAGGACAGGGCTGGCTTTGCCCGGACGGCGAAGCTTCGCTGACCTCGGCGTAGGTCGCCTCCGGGGGTTTCAAGTCGGGGGGGGTTTGCGCTGGCGCAGAGGGCACGCGCAGAGCCTGGCAGACCGCGCAGGCCCGCTTGCCGTCCTCTTTGTGCCAGGAATGGGGGACGACAAACAGGATGCTCAGAGCGAGCAGCGCCAGGATGGCGCCGCACGCAGTGGCTCTGCGCACGCGCGAGCCGCTCGCCGGTTCCATAACGCCCCTCGTCTCAATTCTAGGAATTTAGTCCGACGAAGTCAACCGACTTAATCATCGCCTCGCTCCGTAACGCACCTGCTCTCAGTTACAAGGACTTAGCGGGGCGCCTGGATTGTCCGGCGAGCGTGACCACTCTCCGGCCCTTTGCAGGGCGGCTCAGGCGAACTTCCAGCCCTTGCGGATCGTAGGTTTCAGATACGTGTTCGCTTCCTTGGGGCTG